>JAAEPH010000329.1 GCA_024232855.1 Gammaproteobacteria bacterium | reverse complement strand
CACGCCCATTAGTTTGCCCATATCCTTGATGGATGTGGCGCCGGTACTGGCGATTGATTGTTCGACCAGATCGTTGATTTCGGTTTCTGACAGTGCCGCCGGCTGGTACTCCTGGATGATGTCTATCTCGGCCTGCTCGATCGTGACGAGATCGTCGCGGCCCGCATTATCGTAGTGGGTGATCGATTCACGACGCTGCTTGGCCATCTTGTCGAGTACCGCGAGCAGGCGCGTGTCGTCCAGCTCGATGCGTTCGTCGACCTCAATCTGCTTGATGGCGGCGAGTATCAGGCGCACAACGCCCAGGCGCTGCTTGTCACCGCTTTTCATCGATGACTTCATGTCGGCTACGAGTTGTGGCTTGAGGGTACTCGACATCTGGGATCTAGTAGAGGCGTCTGCGAGTACCGAAATCCTTGGAGATACGCTTGTAGTTGCGCTTGACCGCGGCGGCGGATTTACGCTTGCGTACGGCGGTGGGTTTTTCATAGTGCTGGCGGCGACGCGTCTCGGTCAGCACGCCGGCTTTTTCGCAGGAGCGCTTGAAACGGCGCAGTGCGAAATCAAAAGGTTCGTTGTCCTTTACTTTGACTGATGGCATATTTATGTGTCCAGTTTGTTACTTGTATGTTAGACAAGGGCGCCTGCTAAGCGGCCCCGGCTTTCAGAGCCGGACAATTATAAGGAGGCCACGCCAAATTTCAATCGCTAATGTCCTGTTTTTATGAAAGTTTTAGGTATCGAAAGTTCCTGTGACGAGACCGGTATCGCGGTTTATGACAATAAATCCGGCGAGATCTGGCAGCGCCTGTACTCGCAGATTGAAAAACATCGCGAGTACGGCGGCGTGGTGCCGGAGCTCGCCTCGCGCGATCACGTCGTCAAGGCGGCCCCCATGCTGGTAGAAATACTGCGCGAAATCGGTGGTATCGATGCCATCGACGCCATTGCGTATACCCGCGGTCCGGGCCTGATCGGCGCCTTGATGGTCGGCGCCAACCTGGCCCGTGGACTGGCCTGGGCGCTCGACAAACCGATGCTCGGTGTGCACCACATGGAAGGTCATTTACTTGCGCCGATGCTTTCCGGGGAAAGACCGAAACTGCCTTTTGTCGCCTTGCTGGTATCGGGCGGGCATACCATGCTGGTGGATGTTCGCGAACTCGGTGATTACCGTATTCTGGGTGAGTCGCTAGATGATGCGGTCGGCGAAGCCTTTGACAAGACCGCCAAGCTGCTGGGGCTGTCCTACCCGGGCGGGCCCGAACTGGCCGCACTCGCGGATTCGATTGCCGTATCCCGGTTTGAATTTCCGCGGCCGATGACCAACCGCCCCGGCCTCGATTTCAGTTTCAGCGGGCTTAAGACCGCGGCCCTCAATATCGTCAGACAGCATCAGCCGCTGGATGAGGTGCTGCGCGCCGAGGTGGCGCATGCCTTCCAGTGCGCGGTCGTGGATACCCTGCGAATCAAGTGCAAACGGGCGCTTGAGGAAACCGGCTACCAGCAGCTGGTCGTTGCCGGCGGCGTGGGCGCGAATCGACAGCTTCGCGAGGCGCTTGTGCGACAGGTCGCGGAACTGTCGGGGCGCGTGGTTTTTCCGGCGCTCGAATATTGCACAGATAACGGCGCAATGATCGCCTATGCCGGCGCCTTGCGTTTAGCGCAGGGGCAAACTGACGAGAACGTAAGCGACGTGCTGGCGCGCTGGTCGCTGGAATCGCTGCCCGCCATTGGGGCATAGCCCGCATTGCACCAGCAAATCGCGGTACTTCTCAAAAAGGGTTCTCGCAGAGGCGCAAAGGCGCAAAGGCGCGCGGAGGATTAATGGTGATAAGCACTTTTTTCATATAGCTAGTGATGCGGCATACCGATGAATCAATCGCTCGCCTAAAGCGCCTACTTTTGGTGTGCAGACTTTCGTGATCCTACTGCGTTTTCTAGGTT
>JAAEPH010000328.1 GCA_024232855.1 Gammaproteobacteria bacterium | reverse complement strand
GTGCTGAATATCAGGTATTTCTTTCGTTATTTTAGGCGATCGCGTAGTCACTCTACGGGTGAGCTTAAAATAATGAAAAAATGCATGAGATTCAGTGCAGTAGACGACCGCAGTAGATTCAACTGAGGATTTTAGGTTTAAGGTTCCGGCGATAATGGTGACTAGCGGCGCCGGCGGCGGCGTGAACTGCCCCGTGTTTTCACCTGGTGTTCGCCGCTGGCCTGGGCCTGCGCGCCTGCGCTGACGTCGCCCAGCTCACGCTCGACATCCTCGATCGATGGCGCCGGAGCGGGTGCGGTATGATCGAGAGCTTGGCGCATGGCGGCGACGTGTTCGGGCGAAGTGCCGCAGCAGCCGCCGACGATGCGCGCGCCGGCATCGCGCGCCATGGTCGCGTAACGCGCCATGATCTCGGGCGTACCGTTGTAGTGAATTTCACCGTCGATAAATTCCGGGATGCCGCAGTTCGCCTTGGCAATCAGAATCGGGTCGCCGCCGCCATCGGCTATGTTGGCCTGGAAGTTGAGGATTGCCGCGACCACCTCCGATGCGCCTATTCCACAATTGGTGCCGCAGGCATGTACGTCCAGACGCTGGTGCAGGGCCATCATGTCGGAAGCGCCAACCCCCATCATGGTGCGGCCGTTGGTGTCGAAGCTCATCGTAAACACGATCGGTAAACTGGTTTTACGCGCCCCCGCGACGGCGTATTCGACTTCTTCCTGCGACGACATGGTCTCGATCCATAACACATCGGCGCCGCCCTGCTCCAGCGCCAGCGCCTGCTCCGCGAAAGCCGCGATCGCATCCTCCGGCTGTAGATCGCCGAGCGGCGCCAGGATTTCACCGCTTGGTCCGATCGAGCCGGCGACGATGATGTCGCGCTCGCAGGCCGCGGCCACTTGCCGCAGGATCGATGCCGCGGCGATATTCAGTTCGGCCACGCGCGCCTCCGCCCGGTGTAGCTTCAGGCGGTAGCGGGTGCCGCCGAAACTGTTGGTCAGGATGAGGTCGGAGCCGGCATCGACGAAGGCCTGGTAGTGCCGGGCGACACGCTCGGGATAGTCCACGTTCCACAACTCCGGAGCATCGCCGCTTTGCAGGCCCATGCCGAAGAAAGTCGTGCCGGTGGCGCCGTCGGCGAGCACTACATCCTTGTCGGCAAGCATTTTTTCAAACGGATTGGTCATGATCGGGCATGGTGCCGGGTTACGAACTAAGGGCGGTTTTATGCCACTAATGGTCAGTTTTGGCAAGATATTATGCCACTCTGCGCTTTTTTCCGGGGCCTCCCGTGTAACCGAGGTTAGGCGCCAGGTTTTGCTCGGCTGCCTGCAGCTCGACGCCGCTACGGCGCGCGTAATCGGCGACCTGGTCCGGCGCAATCTTGCCGACCGCAAAGTACCGTGATTCGGGGTGTGAGAAATACCAGCCGCTGACCGCGGCGGCAGGCCACATCGCCAGCGATTCGGTGAGGCTGATGCCGGTGGCTTTTTCCACTTCGAGCAGTTCCCAGATCACGAGTTTCTGGCGATGATCCGGATTCGCCGGGTAACCGGGCGCCGGCCGGATGCCTTGATATTGCTCTTTGATCAGTTGCGCGTTATCCAGCGTTTCGTCGCCGGCATAGCCCCAGGCATCGGTACGTACGTGACGATGCAGGTATTCGGCAAAGGCCTCGGCGAGCCGGTCGGCGAGCGCCCTGGCCAGCATCGCGTGGTAGACATCCTGTTCCTGCTCGTAGGCGCAAACCAGCTGTTCGAGACCGATGCCGGCGGTGACCGCGAAGGCGCCGATATAGTCGGCCACCCCGCAATCTCGCGGCGCGATAAAGTCGGCCAGCGTCAGGTTGGCGCGATCGCCGGGGTGGGGCGTTTGCTGGCGCAGCCCGATGATTCTCGACAGCGGCTGGGCGCTTGTTTCGTCGCGATAGATTTCGATATCGTCGCAATCGACGCTATTGGCCGGGAACAGGCCGAACACCGCGTTCGCGCTGACGCTCCCCGACCCGATCCATGCTTCGAGCATGTTCTGTGCGTCGTCGAACAGCTTGCGCGCCTCGCTTCCATAGCGTTCGTGTTGAAGAACGCGTGGATATTTGGCGCGCAATTCCCAGGTAGAGAAAAATGGCGTCCAGTCGATGTATTCGCGTAGCGTCGCGAGCGGGAAATCGATCAGTTGTTGAATCCCGGGTTGCGCCGGTAGTGGTGGCCGGTAGGTGTTCCAGTTGGTTTCGAAGCGGTTGGCGCGCGCCGAGGCCAGGCTCAGAAATTCGCGTTGTTCCAGCTTTGCCTGGAAACGTTCGCGAAAATGATCGTATTCACGATCGATTTCGGCGCAAAAGTCATCACGCCGCGAGCCGAGCAGGCTACTCGCCACGTTGACGCAACGTGACGCATCGGCCACGTAAACCACCGGCGCCTGGTAATGGGGGTCGATCTTCACCGCGGTATGCATTTTCGATGTGGTCGCACCGCCGACTAACAACGGGGTGGTAAAACCCTGGCGCTGCAGCTCTTTCGACAGGTGGCTCATCTGCTCCAGCGACGGCGTGATCAGGCCCGAAACGCCAATCAGGTCCACCTGCTGTTCGCGCGCGGTTGCGAGTATGGTCTCGGCGGGTACCATGACCCCGAGGTCGATAATTTCGTAACCGTTGCATTGCAGGACCACCGCGACGATGTTCTTGCCGATGTCGTGTACGTCGCCGCGCGCGGTCGCGAGCAGCACCTTGCCGGCGCTTTTGCCGCGCGCCTGGCTGGCTTCCATCAGGGGCTCCAGCAAGGCCACGGCTTTTTTCATGACCCTGGCCGACTTGACGACCTGCGGCAGAAACATCTTGCCGCTGCCGAACAGGTCGCCGACGATGTTCATGCCATCCATCAGCGGGCCCTCGATGAGTTGCAGCGGCGCCTCGACCTGTTGCAATGCCTCGGCGGTGTCGGCTTCGATGTGATCGGCGATGCCCTTGATCAGGGCGTGCTTGAGGCGTTCGAACACCGCCAGTTCGCGCCATTCTTCCTGCGTTGTTTCACTGCTGCTGTCGAGCCCGCGATATTCGTCGGCAATCGCCAGCAGGCGCTCGGTTGCATCCGCGTCACGGTTCAGCACCACGTCCTCGACCGCGTTGCGCAAGGTCTCGGGGATCTCGTCGTAAATCGCCAGTTGCCCGGCGTTGACGATCGCCATGTCGAGGCCGGCGCGGATCGCATGGTAGAGGAATACCGCGTGGATCGCCTCGCGCACCGGGTTGTTACCGCGGAACGAAAACGAGACGTTGGAAAGCCCGCCGGAAACCAGCGCGCCGGGCAGGCGTTGCCTGATCGCGCGTGTCGCCTCGATGAAGGCTACGCCGAAGTGGTTGTGCTCGGCCATGCCGGTGGCGATGGCGAAGATATTCGGATCGAAGATGATATCGCCGGTGTCGAACCCCAGCTCGTCGACGAGGATGCGGTAGGCGCGCTCACAGATAGCGATGCGGTGCTCGGCGCTGTCGGCCTGGCCCTGCTCGTCGAAGGCCATGATCACTACCGCCGCGCCGTAGCGTTGGCACAGCCGCGCCTGGCGGCGAAACTCGTCTTCGCCTTCCTTGAGGCTGATCGAATTGACCACCGATTTGCCCTGCACGTTTTGCAGGCCGGTTTCGATCACGTCCCAGCGCGACGAATCAATCATGATCGGTACACGCGCGATATCGGGCTCGGAGGCCACCAGCCTGAGGAAATGGCGCATTTCTGCCTGCGAGTCGAGCAGACCCTCGTCCATGTTGATGTCGATGATCTGGGCGCCATTCTCGACTTGCTGGCGGGCAACCTTGAGCGCGGCCTCGTAATCCTGTTCGACGATAAGGCGTTTGAACACTGCCGAGCCGGTGACGTTGCTGCGCTCGCCGACATTGACGAACAGCGAATCGGCGTCGATGCTGAAGGCTTCCAGGCCGGCAAGACGGCAGACGCTGGCCGCCGCGGGTGGAACACGCGCGGCGACACCATCCAGCGCAGCACGCATGGCGCGGATATGCTCCGGCGTGGTGCCGCAGCAACCGCCGACGATATTGACCAGGCCGGATTGCGCCCATTCGCCGATGTGCGCCGCCATGTCCTCGGCCGACTCGTCGTAGCCACCGAATTCGTTGGGCAGACCGGCATTCGGGTGGGCGCTGACATAGCAGTCGGCAATGCCAGCCAGGGTTTCGATGTGCTGGCGCAACTCGGTTGGGCCGAGGGCGCAGTTGAAGCCGATCGAAATCGGCCGCGCGTGGCGCAGCGAATACCAGAACGCTTCGCTGGTCTGGCCCGACAGGGTACGCCCCGAGGCGTCGGTAATGGTGCCGGAAATCATCAACGGCAGGCGTCGTCCCAGTTCATCGAATACGTTTTCCAGCGCGAACACCGCGGCGCGCGCGTTGAGAGTGTCGAACACGGTTTCGATCAGCAGCAGATCGACGCCGCCATGGATCAGGCCGTGCGCCGCCTCGCTGTACGCGCTCACCAGTTGCTCGAAATCGATATTGCGAAAACCCGGATCGCGCACCTCGGGTGACAGACTGGCGGTGCGGCTGGTGGGCCCGAGCACGCCGGCCACCCAGCGAGGTTGCGAGGGCGTTTGCCGGTTGCAGCGGTCGACCGCGGCGCGTGCCAGTCGCGCCGAGGCTTCGTTCAGTTCCTCGACCAGCGACGCCATACCGTAATCGGCCTGGGCGATGGAGGTGGAGTTGAAACTGTTGGTTTCGATGATATCGGCGCCCGCTTCGAGGAATGCCTGGTGTATCTCGTCGATGACCTGCGGCCGGGTCAGGCTCAGCAAATCATTGTTACCGCGCAGTTCCCGCGACCAGTCTCGAAAGCGTTCACCGCGATAATCCTGTTCGTCCAGGTCGTAGGTCTGGATCATCGTCCCCATCGCGCCATCGAGCAACAGAATACGGTTGTGCAATGCCTGCGTTAACGCTGTGCCGTGGATTTTCATGTTGACTTTCTTTTCAAATAAACATATAAAGATGTCTTTATATCACAATAAAGTGAAAATAGTAAACCTGTAATGCAAAACCTCGATACCTTACTGGTCGGACTGCGGGCCGCGGGTGAACATACCCGCCTTCGCATTCTCACGCTGTGCGCGCGTAGCGAACTCAGCGTTTCCGAGCTGGTACAGATTCTCGGTCAGAGCCAGCCGCGGGTTTCGCGTCACCTCAAGCTGATGGTCGAGGCCGGCTTGCTGCAACGCATTCCGGAAGGCGCGCAAGTTTTTCTACGGCTCGCCAGTCATTCCGACGCGGCGCGCCTGGCGCACGCGCTGGTGGAGCTGATCCCTGAAGCCGACGTTGTTCTGAGCCGCGACTTATCGCGCTTGCAACAGGTGCGTGACGCGCGCGCTCAACGCGCGCAGGACTACTTCCAGACGGTTGCCGAAAGCTGGGATTCGATTCGCTCGCTGCACGTGTCACAGCAAAAGGTCGAGGAAAAATTGCGCGAAATCATTGGCGATGAGCCGGTAACCGAGCTACTCGATATCGGCACCGGTACCGGTCGTATTCTCGAAATCCTGGCGCCCCGGGTGCAGCACGGCGTCGGCGTGGATCTCAGCAGCGGTATGCTGGCGGTGGCGCGCAGCAATATCGAACGTCACGGGCTTTCCCATCTGCGGGTGCGCAAGGGTGACATGTACCGTTTGCCGGTGGAAAGCTCGAGCGTCGATCTTGCGATCGTGCACATGGTCTTGCACTACAGCGATGAGCCTCTCGAGGTGATTCGTGAGGCGGCTCGCGTGTTGCGCCCGCGCGGCCGCCTGCTGCTGGTTGATTTTGCCGCGCACGGCGAGGAAATGCTGCGCGACGAATTCAATCACCATCGCCTCGGTTTTTCCGACGACGAAATCACGCACTGGTTTCAACAGTGCAGCCTCGACGCCGATACTGGCATCGAACAACTGGCGGGCAGTCCGCTTACGGTCAAGTTCTGGCAGGCCCGCCGGCGGCGCAACCTGCAGCTACTGAAACCGGCTATCGGAGTATCATAGTGAACGATTCTCAGAAGGTCAGATTTTCCTACGAGTTTTTTCCGCCACGCTCCTCCGAAATGGAGCGTCGCCTGTGGCGTGCAATGGGGCAACTCGAACGCCTGCAACCCGAGTTTTTCTCGATGACCTACGGCGCGCTCGGCAGCGCCCAGCAAATCAGTGTCGATAGCGCGCTTGCCATGCGGCGCGAATCCCCGGTCGCGGTGGCGGCACACCTGACTTGCGCCGCCGCCGCCGCCGACCAGGTGATGCGCGTTGCGCGCGCCTTCCACGACGGCGGCGTGCGGCGCATTGTTGCGTTGCGCGGTGATGCCGTCGACGACGATCCGGGTTCCGGCGGCTATGCCTATGCTTCAGCGGTGGAGCTGGTTACCGCACTGGTGGATGAACTGGACGACATCGACATCAGCGTTGCCGCTTACCCGGAAGGACACCCGCAGTCACGCAGCGGCCTCGACGATTTACGTCACCTGCAACGCAAGTTCGACGCCGGCGCGAACCGCGCCATCACCCAGTATTTCTTCGACGCGGATTGCTACTTGCGATTTCGCGACCGGGCGCTGGCCTTCGGCATCGACAACCCCGTCATTCCCGGCATCCTGCCGATTCATGATCTGGATAAGGTGCGCCAGTTCAGCCAGCGCTGCGGTGCCTCGGTACCACGCCATTACGGACCGATGTTCGAACGTTTACAGGGAGATACTCAGGCCTGCTACCGGCTATCGGTTGAACTGGCGACCTCGCTGTGCGAGCGCTTGCTGCGCGAAGGCGTCGATCACTTTCACTTCTATACCCTGAACCAGACCGATATGTGCCTGGATATCAGCCTTGCGCTGGGCGCCCGCTTTAATTCGACGCGGATATCTTCGGCCGCCTAGAGTATATAGAGGGCAGAACCCTTTAACCTAGAAAACGCGGTATCGTGTCGAGTTAAATCCAGAACCTTGGGATCGGAAAGGAAGCCGTGAAACTGGTTATTGTTACCCAGTGGGTGCGTTCAGCATGCTGAGCAATTCCCACCAGAAGAGGTTAGCCGCCAAATC
>JAAEPH010000327.1 GCA_024232855.1 Gammaproteobacteria bacterium | reverse complement strand
CTAATGTGCTGAATATCAGGTATTTCTTTCGTTATTTTAGGCGATCGCGTAGTCACTCTACGGATGAGCTTAAAATAATGAAAAAATGCATGAGATTCAGTGCAGTAGACGACCGCAGTAGATTCAACTGAGGATTTTAGGATTATGAGGCCCCGTCGTCATGAAGGGAGGGCAGCGATAAGCGCAGGCTTCACTATTACACGCGTTAGCATCGTTACCGTTTTCGTTATCAGCCGGGACCTTTCTGGTACCGGAATACACAAATCCCTGGTCAAATTACTGAATTGTCACCGTAACCCGAAACCTTCCCTCAGTGGGCTAGGGCATGGAGGACCGTTTCACCCTCGGCGAGCGTATTGTTAATAAGTGACAATATCTTCGGATTGATATTGTAATGGTTTGGGATGAACATCCCGCATTTTTTTAACTCTGCCCTTGTGTCGATTGTTCCTCCCAGATACTTAAGCACAACGCGCGCAGAGGTTGGTTGGCGGTCTGGTCGGCTAGACGTGCCGGTCACCAGGCCGGACAGGAAGTCAACGTGACTTCGGTGGGTTTGAAATAGAATCCTTAGCGCAAAGTCATCATGTTGTAATGCGTCATGTTCAGCGATGAATATTCGATTGGCACTCGTGGTTACTATACCATTGTATTTGTACACGAAACGCGCGCCATGTAATGGGTCTCTTAGATGTTCAATCGTCTTGCTAAGTACCCGCCCTTGATGTTCGTAAACACTTACCAGCGACTGAATGACCCATTCGGGCCAACCAAAAGAGTATGAGTAGGAATGATACCAGCCCAGGTACTTGCGCAGACTGGGATCATTCATTGTCACCAGATTCTCCAGGTTCCTTCCAAGCCAACCAGCACCACCACCCTGTTTGAGTTCCATGAAGTGCAAATTGAAAAATGCCTCGAAATCGGCGACCGGTAACATGAGATCAGATTCATGGACGCCAAAAACTTCACATATGCGTCGCATGTTGAAACGCGATGGTCGGTAGACGCCGCTTAGGTAACGCCCGAACTGTTGGCGATTGATTCCCGTTAGCCGGCAAATTTCCGAAACCGACCGGTGCGCAGTACACAGAGTCCGGAGATTTCGAGCAAAATCGTCAACCGGCGTCTGATCTGGGGATTCGTGTTTCCTTGTCATTTTGTTTCCTCTTGACCAGATCTCATGTTTCTTGCCAGGGCGATATTTTTAATCGCTTATTGGCTCATCTGGACTCACTGTCGGACCTCGATCGCATGACTTATCGAAATAGATGAAATTCTCAAGATGCCACATAAATTGATCAGTATGCTGCATTTACTGCTCAAATGCGCGTAATACTGCTGCAATGTGCACACTATTTTGGTTTTTCTGCTGATGCTAACTTCACTGAGCTCAAATCAGACTTTAAATAAATTCGGGGGAAATCATGACGACACGCGATCCTTTAGACAAACTATTATCAGGCCGGATGGACCGGCGCGACTTTCACAAAATGCTCGCCGGGCTCGGCCTCGGTCTTGCCGTCACACCGTTGCGCAGCGCCCTGGCCGCAGAGGAAGAGGCTAACTACTTCACCTGGTCGGGCTATGAAGTGCCCGAGTGCCATCAGGGCTATATCGACAAATATGGCGTATCGCCCAAGGTTTCGTTTTTCGGTGGTACTTCCGAGGCGTATACCAAAATTCGCGCCGGATTCAAGACCGACATCGCCCATCCCTGTACAGGCGAAGTCACAGTGTGGCACGAGGCCGGTATCATCGCGCCGTTCGACACCAGCCGGATGAAGCACTGGCCCGACTATTTCGACCCCTTAAAGAACCTCGATACCACCCTTACGCCGGCAGGCGAGAATCTGTTCGTCCCCTGGGACTGGGGCAACTCGTCGATCCTCTACCGCACCGATCTCGTCGATCTGCAGGGTGAGGAGGAATCCTGGGGTCTGCTGTTCGACGAGCGTTACAAAGGCAAGCTCTCGACCTACAATTCGCCGCAGGCCGGTGTGCAAGTCGCCGCCCAGGTGCTCGGCTTCACCAACCTCGAAACGCTGAGTGACGAACAACTGGCGGAAGTCAGGGTGCTGCTGTTAAAGCAGCGGGAACTTCTGCGCTTCTACTGGGACAACCAGACCGAGGCCGGCCAGGCCATGGTCGCCGGCGAGCTCGTCGCCACCTACGCCTGGAATGATCTTTACAAGACGGTAAACGACGCGGGACTTCCGGTGAAGTTCATGACACCCAAGGAAGGCGCGCGCAACTGGGTCTGCGGCCTCGTCCTCACCGCTCCCAAGTACCGCGCCGCCAGCGACGAGCGTGTCTACGAATTCCTCGACGCCATGATGTCACCCGAAACGGGCGCCTATGTGATCGACAACTTTGGCTACGGTCACGGCAACGCCAAAGCCTTCGACCTGGTTCCGGCAGAGCGTGTCGCCGAGATTGGCCTGAGCGATCCCATGGCATTCCTCGCGCGTGGCATCCTGAAACCGATCCCGCCTGAGTACGACCAGAAGTACGTCGATCTTTGGGAAGAAGTAAAACTCGGTTTGTAGTCCGGTCGCTATTTATGCCGGGCGTGTTCATAGCGCGCCCGGCAATTATTTCTAACAGCAGGCGTCGGCTCGACAAGCTCGCGTCGCTCACTCCTGCAGCACACGACATTTAACTATGGTTACCGGGCAACGCCTCTTTACCTTCGCCGTGATCGCGGACACGCACGTCACCGAGGCGGAGGCCGTGGCCATCAGCGGCTTTGATATAGACACCATCAAGCTGGGCGCGGCGCGCTCACGCTATGTGGTCGATCGGCTCAATTCCCTGAAACCGGACTTCGTCGTCCACCTTGGCGATATAGTCCACCCGGTGCCCGGCAGCCCTGCCTACGAGGATTCGGCGACCCGCTTCCACGGGCTCTACGAAGACCTCGATTGTCCGCTTTACCTGGTGGCCGGCAATCACGACATCGGCGAAAAGGCATTTCCCGGTCAATCCCGCAGCCCGCAGGAGGCGCGCGCAACCGTCAGCGATGACAAGATCGCGGCGTATGAAAGCCAGTTTCAGACGCATTACTATTCCTTCGAACACCAGGACTGCCTGTTCGTGATTATCAACGGCATGATCGTCAACTCGGGTCTGCCCTGCGAAGAGGCGCAACGGCAATGGCTCGAAGCCTTGCTCGAAGATAATCAGGGGCGACGTATCTTCATGTTCTCGCACTACCCGCCGTACCTGTCGCGCGCCGACGAGACCCAGCACTACGATGCCACCGACGAGCCCGGTCGGTCGTGGCTGCTCGGACTGTTCGAGCGCTATGCGGTCGAAGCCTACTACGCTGGCCACGTGCATAATTTTTTCTTCAATCGTCATGGCTCGACAAATTGCTATGTGCTGCCGTCACCCACCTTCCTACGCCACGACTACCATGAACTGTTCCGGGTCGCGCCGGAAATGAAACAGGGTCGCCACGACGGCGCCAAGCTGGGATACGCGGTCGTCGATGTTCATGACCAGGGCCATCTCAATCACGTGGTTCGCACCTATGGTCGGGGTTTAGAAGTCGGGGAAACAATGCCTGCAACAGAAAATCCGTTACCGTCGGTCCATGGTCTAAAGCCCAACCATCAAGGCGCCGGCCTCTACCTCCGCCAGCCCTGGTGCGACAGCGCCGACATCCCGACCCCGTGGGGTCTCGATGCCTTCAGGCGCAAGCGCATTCGCAACGACTACCCGCTGATGGCCTTGTGGGAGATGGGCGTGCGCGATCTGCGCGTACCGCTGGATGACCTGGCGGACCCTGAAACCGGCGCCCGCATGGCCGATCTCGCCGCCCTCGGGCACCGTTTCACCGCCTATTCCTACGGCCTGCCCAAAGGGGCGACGGCCGAGGCTCTGAAGACGAAGGGCGGTATCCTCGCGGCCTGGGAAGTCATCGCGCCAATCACCAGCGCGGTTGACTTGCTTGCACCGATGGCGGCGTTGAAGGGTTCGACGCCGATAGTTTTTAACGCCCATCGCGCCTCGGTGGAAGCCTTCAGCAGCAGCCACGGCCTGCAAGCAGACGAGCATGGCGCGGTCGAGGCGTTGCTGGCTCAGGACGGCGCGCGGGAAGTTATCGATGGCCTGGTCTTCGGCGTCGCCTGGCAGGAGGCCCCGGCTCCGGCCATCACAGCGATCCGGCACAGTATTGAAGGCCTTGGCGTCAAGGCGGCGGTCCATGTGCAATTCGCCCATCGCAAGCCCCTGGGCCAGGATGAGACCGAGCGCCACGACGCCAATCGTATCGCCGAGGCCGTGGTCAGCGCTCTGACGAGTGACCAGATGACGGTGTATCTCGACAATTTCACCGGCATAGACCGGGGCTATTTTTTTAGCAGCGGCCTGGTCGACCGGCTTTACAATCCCCTTGCCGGCGCTTGCATCGTCCGCCATTTACATGCCGCCCTTCCTGAGGGCTGCGACTTAGGCGACCTGGGTGAAAACGACCAGGGACGGTGGGTTGACCTTGGCCCCGGGGGCGTGTTGCTGTTGCCCGCGTCCGATTGCGACCCGGCAGCCCTGCCCGGCGCGCCACCTCGCGACGCGGGCCGTTGGATCGATTTGGCCAGCGGCGAAGCGCCGCCCGCCCGCCTTACCGGCCCCACCCTGGTTCTCCCGAATTAGAAAGAAACGTGCCCATGAACACCAATAATAGCGGGTATTATGCAGAACCCCATCGACAACGAGCGGGAGCTTCAAACTTGTTCGAAGAGGTCAAGTCTGGCTTTTTGGCTGTTTTTTTGGTTCCATACGTTGAGCCAGCCGGATGCGCAGTCGTACATTCAGCTAGCAGCATTGTGCGCCGAAAAACCGAGATTTTATCATGACTGATCACGTAGCCCCCGCCGCCGATGTAATTGCTCACATCCCGCGAGGACCCATTGCCCGGTTCCGCCGGGCCTTAATGCGCAGTGAAGCCTTGAGCGGCTATACAATGTTGTCGCCAACCTTGTTATTGCTGATTCTGGTTATGGCGCTGCCCATCGTCCTGCTGGTGGTGTTCAGCTTCTGGACCCAAAACTATACCGATATCGACAAAACTTTCACGCTTGCCAATCATATTAAATTCTTCGAGCGGTCGGCCTATCCATACCTGCTGGGTAAATCCGTGTTGATATCCAGTTCGGTGACGCTGATAACGGTTTTGCTAGCCTATCCCATGGCTTATTTCATCGCCTTCAGGGTAACCAAACACAAGCTGATCTGGCTGATTCTCATCACCGTTCCCTTCTGGACCAGCTACCTGCTGCGGGTCTTCGCGTGGAAGATTATCCTGGGCTACAACGGCGTCATCAATTCCGGGCTGATCGAGATTGGCCTGATCGCCGAGCCGCTTGCATTCCTGCTCTATAACCCGTTCGCCGTGGTCCTCACGCTGGCCCATGCATGGGCTGCCTTCGCTATTTTACCGATCTATGTGTCTCTGGAAAAAATCGACCGATCCCTGCTCGAGGCGGCAACCGATCTCGGCGATGGTCGGCTCAAGCGTTTCATCAGGATCACGCTGCCGCTGTCCATGCCCGGCCTGATCGCCGCCAGCATGCTGGTGTTCATCCCCACGGTCGGCGATTACGTGACGCCGAACCTGGTCGGCGGTACCTCCGGCACCATGATTGGTAATGTCATCCAGTCCCTGTTCGGAAGAGGAAACAACTGGCCGTTCGGAGCGGCGCTGTCGATCATCACGATGATAACCATCACTGCGATGATCTGCCTGTTCCTGTGGGGAACGCGAAGCTTCAGGAGACGCGTAGCATGAGTTCTGTATCCTCTAAGCAGGGGTCGCGTTTCGGCGCCCTCGGCGTGTACGCGGTTATCTACCTCGCGTTCATTTATATCCCGGTGATGTTTCTGCCGTTGTTTTCGTTCAACGATTCGATCTTTATCGCCTTCCCGCTCAAGGGGTTCACCCTCGAGTGGTATAGGCAGCTGGCAAACAGCGAAGGTATGCTGGACGCTCTCTACAACAGCATCAAGTTGGGCTGCGTGGTGTCGGTTTTAGCGACCCTCCTGGGCACCTTCGCGGCAAAAGCGGTCACCCGCTACAGGATACCGGGCCGCGGACCGGTGATCACCTTCATCATGCTGCCCCTGGTCATCCCCGGCATCATCATGGGCATCGCGCTGCTGGTCATCGCCAATATGAGCGGTGTGGGCCTGTCGCTTTTCACCATCGGTCTGGGCCATTTGATGGTCAGTACGCCGTTCGCCATGTTGGTCATGGTGTCGCGCCTGGAAGGCTTCGACAAGAATCTTGAAGAGGCGTCTAAAGACCTCGGAGACAACCCCTGGGCAACCTTCCGGCGGGTCACCTTCCCGCTCGCCCTGCCGGGCATTGTCGCCAGCCTGTTGCTGTCGTTCACGATTTCATTTGACGAGTTCATTCTCGCCTTCTTCCTCGCCGGCACCGAGACGACGCTGCCGGTCTACATCTGGGGCCAGCTTCGATTCCCCACGCAACTGCCGACCGTATTGGCGCTCGGCGCCTGTATCCTGATGATTTCCTTCGTTGTGGTTACCTTTGCCGAATGGTACAGGCGGCGCGGTGTGCAACTAAAAACCAATTCTGGAGTTTAATTCACGTGTCAGACGAAACATTTATTTCAATTCAGGGTGTGAGCAAGCACTTCGGTGATGTGCATGCCGTTGATCGTGTCAGCATCGATATCGCCCGCGGCGAGTTCTTCTCGCTGCTCGGCCCATCGGGTTGCGGCAAAACCACACTGTTGCGCATGCTGGCCGGCCTTGAGTTCCCGACCATGGGAGAAATCTATATCGATGGTCAGGCCATGTCATCGGTTCCGGCAAACCACCGCCCGGTGAATATGGTGTTCCAGAGTTACGCCATTTTCCCGCACCTGAACGTGAAACAGAACATCGGCTATTCCCTGGTCCAGGACAAACTTCCAAAAGCGGAATTCGACGCCAAGGTCGGTGAGATGCTGGATCTTATCAAGCTGCCCGGCTACGAAGACCGGGCCTCGCATGAGCTTTCAGGTGGCGAGCGTCAGCGTGTTGCGCTGGCGCGTGCGCTGATCAGGCGGCCCAAGGTGCTGTTGCTTGACGAGCCACTGGGTGCACTGGACAAGAAACTACGCGAAAAGATGCAGCTTGAGTTGCGCGCCCTGCAGCGCTCGGTCGGCATCACCTTCGTGTTTGTGACTCATGACCAGGAAGAAGCGCTGACCATGTCCGATCGTGTCGCGGTCATGTCCGGGGGCCGGTATTTGCAGATCGATACGCCGACAAAATTATACGAGGCACCACAAAACCGGGAGGTGGCAGACTTCATCGGCACCATGAATTTCTTCGATGCCCGGGTACGCGAAACCATCGATGGCAAGGTCGCGATTGATGCCGGCCCGCTGGGTAATCTAACGGCATCACCGGGAAGTTTAGCGTTTTCAGCCGGACAGAACTCCCTGGTCGCAATTCGCCCGGAAAAAATCACGATTTCCAGCGCCAAACCGGCAAATGGCAATGCCGTGCAAGGGGTCATTGACGACACCGCGTACCTGGGGGACAGGAGTCATTTTTATGTGCAAGTCAATGGCGTCGAGAAGCCTGTCGCTGTATCAGCCCAGAATGTGAATCAGTCTCAATTGTCTGGTGAAGGCCACCAGGGACAAATCTGGTTGAGCTGGTCCGACGACGCTATTGTGCTGCTAAATGCCGATTGAAATTCCTGCTGCTGTGCATGAACGTGTTGCGTAAAATCATTCCTGGAAATGGAGCTAACACGATGCCGAAAGGCGCTTTTTCAAACAGGTTAATTGAAAGACCGGCCAATCATATATTTTGTGGATAATTAACTTCGAGGAGTTGTGATGAGTTGTGATGAGTTGTGATGAGTAGTGATAAGAATAACCAACGCAGGCTTTTATTAAAAGCCGGTGTTGCTGCCATGGTTGCGCCGCGCATCGTATTTGCCAGCACCCCGACGAATCCCGAGGTGGTGATTATTGGCGCTGGTATTGCCGGCCTGGAAGCCGCTAAGACATTACATGCCGAAGGCATCAGTTTCGTCGTGCTGGAGGCGAGCAATCGCATCGGTGGTCGTGTCCACACCGATAACGATATCTT
>JAAEPH010000326.1 GCA_024232855.1 Gammaproteobacteria bacterium | reverse complement strand
GGTCGCGGAGGATGAAAACAGTGGAATTTTTATCACCGATAAGGGCGCTCGTGCGCTTATCCAGGGTAACCACTTGCAGGATAATTTGATCGGCGTGTACCTGAAGGGCCCGCAAGCTGCGATAGTGCGCAACAACGTGATCATCGGCAGCCGGTTTCACCGCATGAACGATCGTGGTAACGGGATTTATCTGTGGGATACTCCCGGTTCGATTATCAGAGATAATGTGATTCGCTACGGTCGTGACGGTATCTTCGTAAACGGTAGCCGCGACAATGTCTTCAGCGGCAACCACATGTCTGACCTGCGCTTTGCGATACATTACATGTATGCTCACGACAGTGAAGTCAGCAACAACATTTCAGTCAACAATCACGTCGGTTTTGCGATCATGTTTTCGGATCGCATTATTGCAAAAAACAATTACTCGTCGGGCGATACCGAGCGCGGCCTGTTTTTCAATGCCGCCAATTACTCGGAAATTTCCGGCAATCGCGTCGTCGGCTCCGAGAAGTGTGTCTTTATCTATAACGCCAACTTCAACCAGATCAGTAATAATTCGTTCGAGCAATGTCAGATCGGCATTCATTTCACCGCCGGTTCTGATAAGAATGAAATCTATGCGAATGCGTTCATCGATAATCGCACCCAGGTCAAGTATGTCGGCACCCGTTACATCGAGTGGTCGAAGGATGGCCGCGGCAACTACTGGAGCGACAATGTGGCCTTTGATATCGATAACGATGGCATTGCCGACCAGATATATAAACCCAACGACCTGGTCGATCAGATCGTCTGGCGCCACCCGCTTGCCAAGCTACTGTTGAACAGCCCTTCCATGCAGCTATTGAAATGGGTGCAGGCTGAATTCCCGACGCTGCATCCG
>JAAEPH010000325.1 GCA_024232855.1 Gammaproteobacteria bacterium | reverse complement strand
CGTGCCGATGGAATATGGCGCGAACGACAAGATCCAGCTGCTGATCCAGCGAGGCCTCGTGCGGGATGCTCGTGGCGCGCATGTGGCTGTCGATTCGCTCGTAGTCGTCGATAATCGCCATCAGGTTTAAGTAATCGACCGCGACTTTTTCGCGCATCCCCCGCTGGCGCCGGTCGTCGAGCTCGCTCCGTAGTCTATGCAAATTGCTGTTCATACGATCCTCCATCGAAGTCGGTGGTTGGGCCCGCCCATAAACTGGTGGGTATTCTTGTCGAAGTAGAGGTTGATCTTGCCCTCCCATTCGCCGTGGCGCTGCTTCATGCACCAGAGCTCGGCATCAGGTTCCATTTCCTCGACGTGCTGCTGCTGCTCGATCTTCCGCTCCTTGCCCTTGTTCCGGTGCATGATAAACACGTTGTCCACCAGATCGGTGATCTCGCCGCCGCCCTTGATGTCGAATTTGTCGGGTGTATCTCCCTCGTGCCGGCCTTTGCGCATGTGGTGCACCAGGTGTATGTGCATCCGGTGCGCTTTGGCCAGCTGGCACAGTGCGTCGATGAACTCCTTTTGCCTCGGATAGTCATCGGGTGAGATCCCGCATTTAACCATTGAATCGATCACCATGTGGTCGGCCTCGAGGAAGCCGCCGGCATACATCGTCAGCGCCAGCATTCGACTGGTCTGCACCGTCTGCAGTTGGTCGTACAGCCAGAGGTTCTCGCAGGCATCGGAAAACATGCCGAGATACTGCTCGCTCGGGTTACCGCCCGCCAACGTCTGCCGGCACATTCTCGCCGCGGTGGCGGCTACCGGCATTTCGAGCGAGGCGATCACGGTTTTGACGGCAGCTGGAAACCACAGCACAACCTGACCCAGCACCAGCGATTTGCCATGACCGTTGACGCCGGCCCACAGGGAAACTTCGCCAGGGCGCAGCCGAACAGCTTCGAAAGTCTTCGGCCACGGCAGCTTGTCGCCGAACTGGTTGACGCCGCGATCGTTGAGCCGCTCCCACGTCTCGGCCTTGATTTCGGACATTTTAACCAGATTGGCGCTTTCAGCCATGCCTTGATATTCGAGAAACTCACTGTCTTCGAGCAGATTCAT
>JAAEPH010000324.1 GCA_024232855.1 Gammaproteobacteria bacterium | reverse complement strand
TCCGGCGTCGCGGCTTGCCCGAGAATAATTTGAGCCACGTCTCCGGGTAGAATGCTGGTCGCCACGAAAACGATGACGGAAACTACCCACAAGGTTGCAAGACCGATTCCCACTCGCTGCCATACCATGCGTAACATCATTAGCTTATTCCCCCTGCATTAAATTCTTATAAACTTATAAACTTATAAGCGTCCATTCTATTCCTAAAGTGTTCCATCCGAAATAGTTAATTTCCGATTTGTCCCTGGACTACAAGATCTGGTGGTTCATAACTAGAGAGGCCTGTATAAAATCTATACAGGCCTCGTCTACGTACTGCTCTAGGTTGCCTAAATTACGCTAGCCAAATGAACTCGGGCCACTCGCAAGCGCCAAGCTGACCCAGTGGTACCGTAGGCATTCCCATGACATTATTAGCGATGCCATCGTTGATGTTGGAGAACGCGGGAATAACCATGCCGCTGCCTTCGTGGATAAGCGTCTGCATCTCGCAGTACATGGCGTGACGCTTGGCCGGATCGGTTTCCGCCAGTGACAATTTCAGCAGTTCGCCCATGCGATCATTGTTCCAGAAGGTATCGTTCCAGTTACCGCCGGGGCCAAACTGGATCGCCATTTGCGAGTTCGCCGTTGGCCGCATGTTCCAGGTCACCACGTTCATCGGCTCCTTCATCCACACCGCACCCCAGTAACCATCGTTAGGGACCTTTTTCAGTTTCAGATCGAAGCCGATCTTGGCGCAGTTGGCCTGGGCCAGCAGCGCAGCATCTTCGATCCCGGGGGTTACCGGCGCGACGAATAATTCCGCACCACTGTGACCGGACTTTCCGAAGTGGAATTTCGCCTTGTCCGGATCGAATTGACGCTGTGGCAGTTCGTTGCACCAGTCAGTGCCGTGCGCGGCGGAGACTGGCGTATCGTTGCCCAGCGAGCCCTTGCCTTTCAGAATCTGCTTGACGATGCGCTTGCGATCCTGGATGTATTGCATGCCCTTGACGAAATCGTCACTCTCACCCGGCTTGGTATTTTTCAGAATACAGATGCCGAGTTGCAGTGCTGCTGGCGTCGAAAGCAGGGTAACGCCGTCGGCACCTTCAACCTGCCGGAATGCCTTGGGATCGATCTGCACCACGAGCTGCATGTCACCTGCAATCAGTGCATTTACCCGTGCCACCGTGTCGGTAATCCCGGTAACTTCGATGGCATCGAGATTGGCGCCTTCACGCCAGTAATTTTCATTGCGTTTGTGTATCGATTTCACACCGGGCTGAAACGACTCCATGGTATACGGGCCGGTTCCAATCCAGTCACCCTTGGTGCCGTCTTTGACGACCTTGTTCTGGAACATGCCGAGCAGGGTGGGCAGGTCGGCATTCGGCGAATGCATAACGGCCTTGACCTCGTGCGAGCCTACTTTCTTCCATTCCTTGACCGTCGCCAGGACGGATTTTATGACCGAAGTCGAATCCTCGGTGAGGTGACGGTTCATGCTCCAGACGACATCGTCGGCGGTGAATTTCGAACCATCGTGCCACTCGACGCCTTTGCGCAGCTTGAATGTCCACTCGGTGGCGTCGGCATTCGGTTCGAACGAAGTGGCCAGCTCGGGTTGAGGTGTCAGGTCATTGGCATGCTGGATCAGGCCGTTGTAGACCGCACGTCCGCGAGTGTAATCGATAGTCGAAGTAAACTGGGGAGGGTCGGTCTGGTCGTCGGGCCCATGCAGCGATGCCGCCATGCGCACGG
>JAAEPH010000323.1 GCA_024232855.1 Gammaproteobacteria bacterium | reverse complement strand
ACCAGGTTCTGGTTGAAAAAGCCGAAGGTCTGCTTGCTGGGCGTAGCGGTGAGGCCGATTAAATAGGCGTCGAAGTACTCCAGCACCTGGGCCCAGAGGTTGTAAATGGAGCGGTGACATTCATCGGTGATGATGATGTCGAAGGATTCGATGGGGATGTGCGGGTTGTACTCGACGGGCGGCTGCTCTTTGAACACCGACTCCAGGCCGGCGATGGAGGCCTCGTCGTCACCTTCAGGCAGCTCGCGATTGCTGAGCATGGAGTACATGCGCTGGATGGTGCAGATGCAGACGCGGGCGGTGGTGTCGAGGGTGTTGCTGGTGAGGCGCTGGACGATGAATTCTTCGGTGAACTTGTAGTTGTTATAGGGCGATTTGTACTGCTGAAACTCTTTTTCCGTTTGTTCGGCCAGGTTGCCGCGATCGACGAGGAACAGCACGCGGCGCGCACCGCCGAACTTGATCAGACGGTAGATCTGAGTGATGGCGGTGTAGGTCTTGCCCGAGCCGGTGGCCATTTGCAGCAGGGAGCGCGGGCGGTTGTCTTTGAGTGACGCCTCGATGTTTTT
>JAAEPH010000322.1 GCA_024232855.1 Gammaproteobacteria bacterium | reverse complement strand
CCACGACAAGCTTCTGATCTGCAAGGATTTTTTGGAGAAAAGTTTCGAGTTTAGGACCTTAAAACCACGATTCAAGGCCTGAAATTGACGATCTAAAGTGACAAGCCACCTGGTTACAACAACAGCCTTAAAACCCATTTTTGATAGGGAAATTGGAGTTCTAAGATTTGAATTGAGATCGAAAAGGATGCTTTTAGTTTAGATTTCAACAGGATAGGCTGGTCCGACCCTCAACTACGCTCAACTACCAGAACATGACTGCCAAATTCAGAACCGGCATTCCTTTTTCTCTATCTTAGTGGAGCTAACCCGCATCGCTCGCCGATTTTCTACCGCAGGTTAACCCAGGATCAGCGTGGCGAGGCCGAGAAAAGCGACAATGCCGACGACATCGGTTACCGTCGTCAGCACCACGCCGCCGGCGATGGCGGGATCGACCCCGAGCTGTCGCAATGTCACCGGGATAATCGCGCCGGCGAAGGCGCCGGCGACCAGATTGACGATCAATGCGAAGGCGATGATCAAACCGATGTTGAAGCTGCCGAACCAGATGATCGACAAGGCCGCGACCACCACCGCCCAAAGCAGGCCGTTCAACAGGCCCACGGATATTTCCCTTTTAATCAGCGAGCGGTAGTTCGAGCTGCCGAGCTGGCCCAGCGCGAGGCCCCGTATGGCGATGGTCAGGGTTTGCGAACCGGCAATACCGCCCATGCTGGGCACGATCGTAATGAGGATGGCGAGCGCCACCACCTGGTCGAGAATGTCCTCGAAGAAGCCGATGACATAGGCCGCGAGAAAGGCCGTCAACAGATTGATACCAAGCCAGATGCCACGCCTCCGCGAAGTTATCAGGACCGGCGAAAACATGTCTTCCTCTTCGGAAAGACCCGCCTGGCCCATGATCGAGTGATCGCCTTCATCGCGAATGACGTCGACCACGTCGTCGATGGTGATGCGTCCTATCAGCTTGTGTTCTTCATCGACTACCGGCGTGCTCACCAGGTCGAAGGTCTCGAATTCACGCGCCACCTCGGTGTCGGACAGGTGCACATGCATCGCATCGGCGTCGGTGCGCATCAGGTCGGCGACCTGTTCGTCCGGGTCGTTCGTCAGCAGGTCGCGCAGGTACAGGGCGCCGAGGTAGTGGTCATGGCGATCGGTGACGAACAGCTGGTCGGTGTGGTCGGGCAGTTCGCCGCGAATGCGCAGGTAGCGCAGCACCACGTCCAGCGAGACGTCGGCGCGAATCGTAACCTGGTCGATATTCATCAGGCCGCCCGCGGTATCCTCGCCGTAGGCAAGCACCGATTCCAGCCGTTCACGCTTGTAGCCGTCGAGCGTGTACAGGGTTTTGACCAGCTTGTCGGTCGGCAGGCCGAGGATGAGATCTGCCTGGTCGTCGACATCAGCAAGAGAGTCGACGATGGCCGCTATTTCCTCGGGGTCGAGCTCCCTGAGCCTGGCGTCACTGACCTCATCCTGATTTTCCAGCAGGATTGCGCCCAGGTCGGGGGGTTCGATCAGCGGCCAGATGACATCGCGTTGCTGAACCGGCATCGAGTCGAGCAACATCGCGGTTTCGGCGATGCTGATGCCGCTCAGTAGTTTCGATATTTCTACATTGTCTTCGGTCTCAAGGGCTACCGATATTTCCTGGCGCAGTAGCTCGATATCGACTTCGACCATGTGGTGGCGCCGGGCTTCCCGGTTACTCGTCTTCGCCGAAGCGACTGCCGATCAATTCAACCAGCGCCTGGTGGCAGACCTGCTCGTCGCCGCCATCGACCTCCAGTTCGAGTTCGACTCCCTTGCTGGCGGCGAGCATCATAACGCCCATGATGCTCTTGGCATTGATCCGATTTCCTCTGCGCCCGATAAAGACTTCGCTTTCGAACTGGCTTGCGCAGTTGACCAGCTTGGATGCCGCCCGCGCATGCAGTCCGAGCTTGTTTATTATGGTAATGTTTTGCTTGATCATGCCTTGCCCTGTTGAATCCCGCCCTGTT
>JAAEPH010000321.1 GCA_024232855.1 Gammaproteobacteria bacterium | reverse complement strand
GGGATGCGGGCCTGATGCGAGACTGGCTTTCTGCGTTCGAGGCCGACCATTGCTAGAAGGCAATGATGTCTACGTGTTGTGGCGGTGCTTGCGAGGATAGACGAGCACCGTGGTGAGCTTCTCGACCTTGGGGAAATTCTTACTTAAGTAGGCCAGTGAACGGATGACCTTTTCAAAGCCCCTTGGGTCTTCAAGAAGGAGGCCTCGTAACTCACTGAATTTTGTCCGAGACTTGACGCTGCCCTTCCCATACGTTGCGCTTAGAGCAGAGCTGATGTGCTCAGTAGCGTGAAAGAAGTCGAGAATTGCCACCTTGGGATGATCGTCACTCAGAATATCGAGCACTTCGTTCTGCAAGTAGAGCCAGTTGTCCTTTGCCCCGTCGGCGATGGCAACGAGGGTCAAATCGGGACGCTCTGCAAATGCTCGACCCAACTCGCTGCTGAGCATGTCTTTGAGCGTGGCCTTCTTCTTCTCTGGCATGCGACCAATGCGTACTGTCTTCAGAAAGGCCCCTTCGGCGTCATAGAACGAAATCGTGCCGCAGCC
>JAAEPH010000320.1 GCA_024232855.1 Gammaproteobacteria bacterium | reverse complement strand
GGAAACAACAATCCCGCGCTCAGCCAGAAGGTCCTCAACATCGCGATAGCTGAGACAAAACCTATGATATAGCCAGACCGCATGACTGATGATCTCGGGAGGAAAACGGTATCCGTGGTAATCTGAGTTTGTTTGATTCATTCATGTCATCAGTCTGAACTATTAGTCCTTAACGGGACAGTACCCGGCACAAGGTAGTAGGGCATATCGAAAATATTCGAGGCGCTGTGAAAAGCCTGCGCCGAATTGGTGAATTCGGGAGCTACCGGTACAGGATCGGCAATATCGCCCACATGCGCCACGAACGCAGGGTTCATGGCATTCCCGCGCGCAATCAGATTATCGCAGGTGGCTGCCAGCTTGCTGCCGTACGTATCCCCGCTTTCAAAACACCCAACTTCGCACGCCAGATTTCCCTCCTCGGTCACGTGCGCATCCGCGACGATAGCGAAGCTCACTACCGAGCGGTTTTTATCGCCTTTCCCCACCACTTTCCTCCTTGCCACACTCACGG
>JAAEPH010000319.1 GCA_024232855.1 Gammaproteobacteria bacterium | reverse complement strand
GATCGGAGCAAGGTGGCGACTTTAGGCGAGTAGATTTGTGAGTACCAGAAATAATGTCGAGCTGGCGCTCGGTATATTATATATTTCAATGACTTACAAAAATTACTCGCGAAAGCTACCCACGAATTTTTCGGAGGAGGCTCTTTATTTAAGGACTGAAAAGCGAGCGCTGCGGTTACAGCATCAGATGCTCGATCAAACTCTGCCACAAGAGCATCGCCACGTATCTCACGGGCAGTACCCCCATATGAGGCAATAGTTTGAGAGAAATTACTGAATACAGACTGGATACGTTCGTGTGCGAGCATTTCATTTTGCTGGACGAGCGAAGTTGAGCCGACCACATCGGCATGGAGGATAACTGCAAGCTTTCGCGATAGTTGATCCTTTTCCATGGACTGCCTTGTTAGAAATTATTCGAGAGATTCTATCACAACGGATTTTCGAGCTTTGTGTTTAGAATTTTACGAGTGTCTGAATAGTGCCGAAAGCCGCCGCTCAAGTCTACCTGTTGAGTGTCCGTTTTGGAGGTTTACTAGATTGAGTTGCCGGTAGCACCATGGGGTTTCGTAGTGCTACAGCCCGAGCATGCCCTTCTTCAGGTTCTTGTCGGCGGGATGATTGCCGAGCCAGATTTCGAGCAACGCATTCCTGAAATCCTCGCCCTCGATGACACCGAGGACCTGTTGGTTCTTGCTGATGCGGGTGCCGGTCGCCGGGGTATAGTCTAACGCGTAGCGATCCTTTGCGACCGCACTGCCGTCGAAGTAGGCATAGAATTGATCGATGCGCGACTGTAATGCTTGCAGGCTTTCGCCGCTTTGATTTTTCTCGAATCCCTCGCGCCAGGTGTCCACCAGCTTCTTCTGGGCGACTTCCTTGTAGATGAAATCGAGTTGTATGCGCCAGGGTCCGGGCTTCGACAGGATTTCGGTGACGTCGTCGGACTTTGCCGGCAGGTAAAGCGAGCCGACGTAGACGTCAATCCAGAACTTTTCACGCAGGCCGACGCCGTTGAGCACTAACCGCTGACCATCATCAGTCGTGTATTCATCGTCGATGAAGACGCCGGAAAGCTCGGCCGCGGCGGCAAGCGAGGTAAACAGAAAAAAACAGCTGGCTGCTAGCAAAGTCTTCATTGTTGCTATCTCCTCGAGGCGGGTCCTGACGCAGTTTATGCCCGTCCTGCGCGAAAGGCTAGCCGTGGGGCGTTTCAGGTTTGATGTACTGAATCACGCCGAGCCGGATCAGTTCGGCGTGCAGAATCACCGCGCGATCCCCGCATTCGGGAATTTCGAGCAGGCGTTGCTTGAGAGCGGTTTCGAGCGGTAACAGGTAAATGAGCTGGTACAGAATTTCGCAAAAGCCCTGGTTGTCGCCGCGAATCCGGCCCTCCTGGGCGCTCATGTGCTCAAGCAGGTCGAGCATGTAGTGAAACTGATCGGGAATCTCGTTGCAGTCGTCGTCCTCGAGAATCTTGATTTTCGCAAGCGCAAGGCCATCGCCCCGGGTGCTTGTAGAGAGGATTTCAAAACGCTCCACGCCGAGCGCGGTAATGCCGAGCAGACCATCGGCGCGGTGTTCCCAGTCGTTGATGGTCGCGGTCGTACCGATCGAATAGATATCGGTGTCGATAGCGGTCTCTTCGCCGCGGTGAATCAGCACTACCCCGAACGGACTGTTTTCGCGCAGGCAGGCGGCGATCATGTCCAGGTAACGGGGTTCGAAGATTTTCAGACCCAGCGTATTCGCTGGCAGCAGGACCGTTTTCAGCGGGAGCAAGGGAATTTCATTCATGCGCGATCACCGGGATATCGCCGTATCAATCGCCCCATCGCGGCGTCAGGTCATTGTCGATACCGAGTTGGTCGAGTATGCGCGCGACGATGAAATCAATGAGCTCGGAAACCTGACTAACCCCATGATAAAAACCTGGATTGGGGGGCAGAATTACCACACCGAGGCGAGCAAGCTTGAGCATGTTTTCGAGATGTATGGCGGAAAAAGGCGTCTCCCTGGGAACCAGAATCAGGGTTCTGCGCTCCTTGATGACGACATCCGCGGCGCGATGAATCAGGTTATCACTGCTGCCGACCGCGATCGACGCCAGGCTACCCATGCTGCATGGACAGACCACCATGGCATCGGCAACCGAAGAGCCACTGGCCGGTGGTGCTGTCCACTGATCCCTGGAATAAACCTGGATCAGTTCGGGATCGGAATCGAAGTGCTCGGCAAGCATCTGCTGCATTTTACTCGGCGAACCGGTCAGTTTCAGCTCGGTTTCCATGGCCATTACGATTTGTCCCGGCTGCGAGGTAATAAACTGAACGCGGATGTTTTTCCGCAGCAGGCATTGCATCAGGCGCAGGGCGTACCCCGCGCCGGAGGCACCGGTCATCGCCAGGGTGATTACTTTAGCCCGCATATCTCACACCGTTTTACGTCGCGAGGGCGCCGCAAAGACGCTGTGGCGCGCCGCACGGACCAGAGGTCCGCGCCGGCGTAGTTTAAGTTTACACTACGTTTAGCGGGCCGACGGGAGTACGGCGTGCCACAGTGCGCTTTGCTACGTCCGCACGACTGCAGGGATGCTGTGGGCGGCACTCCGTCGGTCCGGCGTTCCGGCGGTCCGACGCTTCGGGGTAGAGCAACGCAGGGAGCAGTTGCCGAGCAGGAAATCGGTGAGATATGCGGGCCAGGATTCATGTGTCGGTGATTGTGATATCGGCTTCGATCAGCTTGTCGGTAGCCTGCGATAATCTCGTGATCAGGTTTTCCAGGAAGATGCGGTAGTAACGCACCTGGGTTTCGGTCGAGGCCTGCTCCATCAGCGAATCGCTTATGCTCATCAGCGAAACTTCGGTGCGCGCGGCGATGGTGGCGTTGCGTGGCTGCCGCGTTAAAAATGCGATTTCACCGAAGCAGTCTCCCTGCTTCATCAGGCCGACGACCGTTTCATTTTTGACCACTTCGACACCGCCCTTGGCGATGATATAAAACGCGGTCTCCGGTTCGCCCTCGGTAACGATGACTTCACCTTTTTTGAATTCCTTCCATTCGCTGGCGTTGACCACCTCGGTAATCTGGTTATCGTTGAAATCCTTGAAGAATGCGAGGAAGCGCAGCGTTTTCCACTTTTCCTGCATGTCGATACGTTCGCCGACTCCGCGCAGTCGACCGAAAGCCAGGGTCAGGTCCTTGGCCAGCATCTCGGCGGATTCGTAGCGGTCATAAATGATTTTCTGCATCGCTTTCTCGGCGATGGCGGCGATGTGTTCGGGCACATCGGAATTGACCTCGAGAATAGGATCGGGTTCGAGATTGGTGATCTTGTATATCAGCGATTCGAGGCTGTTGGCCTTGTACGGAGTTTTGCGCGCCAACAACGCGTACATGACCGCACCCAGCGAGTAGATGTCCGATTGTGCCACCAGGCGCTTTTCCTCGGACAGTTGCTCCGGCGGCATGTACATCGGCGATCCCTGCACCTCGACGTTGGGGGCCTCGAAACCGACGTCGACATGGGCGATGCTGAAATCCATGATTTTGACGTCGCCGTCATTGCTGAGCATGATGTTGCCCGGTTTCAGATCACGATGAATAATGCCTTCGCGATGGATGTAGTCGAGGCCCTTGGCGCATTGGTAAATGACGTCGACGATCTGTTTCGGGTTCAGTGTCCTGCCGCCGGTGACGTATTCCTGAAGCGTGGTCCCATCGACGAATTCCATGACGATATAATTGAGGTCATCTTGCTGTCCGGCGTCGTATACGCTGACCACCGAGGGGTGATGCATGCGCCCGGCGCTGTATACCTCGGCAAAAAACAGTTCGCGCAGTTTCTGCACGGTGGCGTCATCCATGTCTTTGGGCGTGTGCGCGACCTTGATGGCCACGGTGCGCTGCACAAAGGGATCGTATGCCTCGTAGACGACGCCCATGGAACCGCGGCCGATACGTCGCTTGATATCGTACTTGGCAATTTTTTTGGGCTTATTTGATTTTCCAGACATACCCGGTTCTAGCCTTGCAGCGCCTGAATAAGGCGTTGATGGATATTATCGAATCCCCCGTTGCTCATAATCACAATTTGATCTCCTTGCCGGCTTGTGTGCAACAGGTGGTCGATAATTTGTTGTGTATCCTTTCTTATTTCTACTATTGTAGACGCAGTCTCGGCCATTTTCGCTAAATCCCATTGTAAATCCGGGTTTTCGCATAATAAAACCAGGTCCGCATCGGCAAATGAGCGACCAAGCTGGTCACCGTGCAGGCCCATCCTCATGGTGTTGGAACGAATATCCAGAACCGCGATCAGGCGGCCGCCGTCATTATTCTTGAGCGCCGCCAGGGTAAGCGCTATCGCGGTCGGGTGATGGGCGAAGTCATCGATGATGCGGACACCGTTGATTTCCGCGATTACTTCCTGGCGGCGTTTTACTCCGGCGAAGCGGGACATGGCGTCGATAGCCGTTTCGATCGTGACCCCGGCATGGCGGGCAGCTGCAATTGCGGCCGTTGCATTCAATGCATTGAACTGTCCTATCTGTGTGAGCTGTAGCGGGTAGTCGCGATTGTCATGATGCAGGACATTGTGCGCATCGAGGAAAAAATCGGCACTCGTATCGCGTTCCGAAAAGCAGAGCTGCTCGCTCCAGCAGCCCATTTGCAGTACCTCGCGCAGGGCCTCGTCGTCCTGCCTGACGACGATCAATGCGCTCGCAGGCAGGGTTCGCACCAGATGGTGAAACTGGCGCTTGATCGCGTTCAGGTCATCGAAGATATCGGCGTGATCAAATTCGAGGTTGTTTAAAATGAGCGTGCGCGGGTGGTAGTGAATGAACTTGGAACGCTTGTCGAACAGCGCCGAGTCGTATTCATCCGCCTCGATAACAAAGAACGGGTCGCTACCGAGTCTTGCCGATTGCGTGAAGTTCTGGCTGATACCGCCAATCAGGTAGCCTGGATCGAGGCCGGCGTCTTCGAGAATCCACGCCAGCATACTGCTCGCGGTGGTCTTGCCGTGGGTGCCGGCGACGGCGAGCACCCAGCGCTTGCACAGGATGGCCTCGTAGAGCCACTGTGGCCCGGAGGTGTAGCACAGCCCCCGTTCGAGTATTTTCTCGAACTGGGGGTTACCGCGCGTGATCGCGTTGCCGACGATGTACGCGTCGCAATCCTCGGGTAAGGTATTGGCGTCGTAACCATTGTCGAGATCGATGCCGATGCGCTCGAGCTGGGTGCTCATCGGTGGATAGACGTTGGCGTCGGAGCCGGCGACCTCATGGCCCGACTCGCGCGCCAGTTGTGCGAGACCCGCCATGAAAGTGCCGCAAATGCCGAGGATGTAAATTTTCAATAGAAAAGCCAGAAAACGGTGAATAAATAGGCCATAAAGTAAGCGAACGATATCACAGCTGAAAGTTGAATCGAGATTTCAAAGGCGCGTTTGAATATCAACGATATCACCGCAATGTTCCAGATCAGGATAATGTCGAGAAGCAGGCCGTAGTTGCTATCTTCATTATTGATGCCGAGATAGTAAACGGGGATGGTCGCCGCCGTGATAATAACGTTGATCCCAAGCAATGCGGTGAAGGTTTGCAGCCACCGCGACAGCGATTCTTTCCAGCGCAGGCCGAGGTAGCTGATCGAACCGAGCATGGCCAGTTCCAGCAGAATCTGGGCGCAAATTACGGTGTAGCCTCGTTGCGCGTCCACCAGCAACAGGCCGAGCAGGAAGTAGGCGAAGCCGGTCAGCAGTAAAGGGTAGGGGCTATAGGGCAGACGTGCCGGGCTTGATAGCAGCACACACATGAGTAGATAGTGCTTGAGGCTATAAAGCCATTGCCCGGTGATATTTTGCATGGGCGACATCATAACCACTTCGAAACACAACACAATAACGCGGGAAAATGAATGAGTAAAAAATACCATTTGGTTATAATCACGCATTTTGGCCTGCGAATTAAATGAGCGATTTACCCGCCTCCGATTTGAGTAGCTTCCAGGGGCTTATCCAGACCTTGCAGAATTACTGGTCTGAACAGGGTTGTGTGATCATGCAGCCGCTGGACATGGAAGTCGGCGCCGGCACGTTTCACCCGGCGACTTTTATCCGCGCCATCGGTCCCGAACCCTGGCGCGCGGCTTATGTACAACCCAGTCGCCGGCCCACCGATGGACGTTATGGCGAAAACCCCAATCGCCTGCAGCATTACTTCCAGTTCCAGGTACTGCTCAAACCATCGCCCGACAATTTCCAGGAATTGTATCTGGGCTCATTGGAGGCGCTCGGATTCGACATGCTGGTGCACGATGTCCGCTTCGTCGAGGACAACTGGGAATCGCCGACACTGGGTGCCTGGGGCCTCGGCTGGGAAGTATGGCTGAACGGCATGGAAGTTACCCAGTTCACCTACTTTCAACAGGTCGGTGGCCTCGAGTGCCACCCGGTATCGGGTGAGATTACCTATGGTATCGAACGCCTCGCGATGTACCTGCAGGGCGTCGATAGCATTTTCGACCTGGTATGGAGCAGGGGACCGCAGGGAGTGGTGACCTATGGTGATATCTACCATCAAAATGAAGTCGAGCAGTCAACTTACAATTTCGAACTTGCCGATTGCGATGCGCTATTTCACTGGTTCGACGTTTGTGAAGCCCAGTGTCAACTGCTGGTGGAGAAGCAGTTACCGTTACCGGCCTACGAGCAGGTGATGAAGGCATCGCACGCGTTCAACCTGCTCGATGCGCGACATGCGATTTCGGTGACCGAGCGCCAGCGTTTCATCCTGCGCGTGCGCAGCCTGTCGCGCGCGGTAGCCGAGGCTTATTACGCGTCGCGCGAGGAACTCGGGTTTCCGCTGATTCGCCAGGGAGATGATGATGAGTAATCGTTGCCTGATCGAAATCGGTACCGAGGAGTTGCCGCCGCGTGCACTGCAGTCGCTGTCGCGCGATTTTGCAGAGCTGGTGAAAAAAGGCTTGACCGCCGCTGAACTTGGCCCGCAGGAGGTGGAAGTATTTGCCACGCCGAGGCGATTGGCAATGCTGTTGCACGATGTTCCGCTGCAGCAGGCAGATCGCCAGATCGAAAAGCGTGGGCCGGCGCTTACGGCCGCTTTCGACGCGGATGGCAATCCGTCGAAAGCAGCCAGCGGCTTCGCCCGCTCCTGCGGAGTCGATATCGAACAGCTCGAACGCCGCGAAACGGATAAAGGCGCCTGGTTGTATTTTCGTAAAACCGAGCCGGGCAGGAATCTGCGCGAGTTGCTACCGGAGATTATCGCCAGTGCGCTTGCCGCTCTGCCGATCCCGAAGCGCATGCGCTGGGGCGATCGCAACGAGGACTTCGTGCGCCCGGTCAAGTGGTTGCTGTTGATGCTCGATCGCGAGGTAGTCGATGCCGAGATTTTTGGCTTGAGGTCCGGCAACTGCAGTTATGGGCACCGCTTCCACGCGCCGGGCAAGCTGGAAATTGAGGAAGCCGGCGACTATGAACACCAGTTGCTTGCGCAGGGGATGGTGATCACCAGTTTCGAAAAGCGGCGCGATAATATCCGCAAACTGGTACAACAGTCGGCGATGCGCCTGGGCGGCGAAGTCAGGATCGACGAAGCGCTGCTCGATGAAGTCACCGCGCTGGTCGAATATCCGGCGGTGGTCTGCGGTGGATTCGACAGCAGCTTTCTGAACTTGCCCGTGGAAGTTCTGGTGACGACGATGCAGGATAACCAGAGATACTTCGCACTGTTCGATCATGATGGCGGGCTGCTGCCGCATTTTATTTCAATTGCCAATATCGATAGTCGCAAACCCGAGGTGGTCGCCAGGGGTAACGAGCGCGTTATCCGTCCGCGCTTCGCCGATGCCGAGTTCTTTTTTTCGCAGGATTGCAAGCAGGGGCTGGGTAAGATGCGCGAACGCCTCGATGCCGTCGTGTTCCAGAAGAAACTCGGCAGTCTCGGGGATAAAACCAGGCGCATCGAAGCACTGGCTCGCAATATTGCAGGCCTGATAGGGGCTGATGCGGAATTGACCAGCCGCGCGGCTGACCTGTGCAAGGCTGACCTGATGAGTGACATGGTGGGTGAGTTCCCCAGGCTGCAGGGCATCATGGGTCGTTACTATGCCGAGTTGCAGCAGGAAAAGGCCCCGGTATGTGAGGCGATAGAGCAACACTACTGGCCCCGATTCGCCGGTGATTTTGTGCCGGGAACGGCCTTGTCACAGGCTGTTGCGCTAGCCGATCGGCTCGATAGCCTGGTCGGCATTTTCGCTATCGGCGAAAAGCCGGGCGGCGATAAGGACCCGTTCGCACTGCGCCGTGCCGCGCTCGCCGTGCTGCGCATCATCGTCGAGAACGAATTAGCGCTCGACGTTGTCGATTTGTGCCAGGCCGCCGCCGCGGGCTACCCCGAGACGCTGCGTGCAGACGCCGCCATTGCTGATGTGATTGAGTACATTTTTGATCGCCAGCGCGCCTACTACCAGGAGCTGGGGATTCGCTTCGATGTCGTCGACGCCGTCGCCCACGATCACCCCGGTTTACTCCATGATTGTGACCTGCGCATTCGCGCGGTACAGGAATTTCAGAGTCACGAAGCCGCGACGGCGCTCGCCGTGGCCAACAAACGCATCGGCAACATTCTCAGGAAGCAGTCCGCGGCCGCTGCCGGGGTCGATCCGGAACTGTTGTGCGAGGATGCAGAAAAGGAACTTTATCAACAACTTAAGGCGCTCGATGCGGGTGTCGCGGAGCTGTTCGCACAGGCTGATTATCTGCCGGGTCTGGAACGGCTGGCGCAGCTTCGACCCGCCGTCGACCGTTTTTTCGACGAGGTAATGGTCATGGTTGATGACTCCGCGGTAAAGAACAACCGGCTTGCACTACTCGATGAACTGTTGCAAAATTTCAGACTGGTAGCTGATCTTTCGCGAATCCAGTCTTGATCGAGCCCTTATAGAGGAGGAGCTTGCAGTTGGCCAAAATGGTAATCCTGAACAGGGATGGCGTCATCAGTCATGTGCAAGAGGAAGACATCATCACGGTTGATGGCTGGGATCCGATATCGGGCAGTATCGAAGCGATCAGTCGCCTGAAAAAGGCGGGTTACCTGGTTACCATGGCCTCCAAACATACGGGTATCGCGCGCGGCTACTATAGCGAGCAGGCGCTGCAGCAAATGCATGAAAAAATGCGGCGCATGCTGTCTATTCGAGGCGCCAGCATTGACGGTATCTTCTATTGTCCGCATGGGCCGGAGGCCAATTGCATCTGCCGTAAACCCAAGCCCGGGTTGTTGTTTCAGATCGCCCGCCAGTTCGATATCGATCTCACACAGACGCCGATGGTGGGTGACAGCATCAGTGATGTGGGGGCGGCCAGGATGGCCAATGCCAGGCCGGTCCTGGTGCGCACCGGAAATGGGGAATACACGATACAGCATTTTCCCGAAGCGCTCGATGTTCCCGTCCACAACGATCTGGCCCACTTCGTTCGCGAAACCTTGCGTAATAAATAGGCTTATCGTGGTAAATCCTCTGTACAGGCTCTGGTTGGCCATTCGCTCGACGCTCTTCTGGACTTTTTTTCTGCCATTCGTGCTGCTTTGCGCAACGCTGTTGTCATTGTCCTTTTTCACGCCATTATGGTTTCGCATGGGCCTCATAAAGGTTTGGATTGTCTGCTCACTGGCCTCTCTGCACCTGTTTTGCGGGCTTAAGTATACCGTCGAAGGCAAAGAGAACATTCCCGAGAATGGATTTATCGTGATGAGCAAACACAGCTCGACCTGGGAGACTATTGCGATACAGCTGTTTTTCAGGCCGATGGTATGGGTTGTCAAGCGCGAGCTCACCTGGATTCCCTTTTTCGGTTGGGCCCTGAAGGCAGTGAACGCGATTGCGCTCGATCGCGGAACCGGCCGCAAGGCGATAACCCAGTTGATAAAGGAGAGTCAACGCCACATGGATCAGGGGCGTATCCTGATGCTGTTCCCCGAAGGCACGCGGGTACTGCCGAAGCAAGTCAAACCGTTCAAGCTCGGCGGCGCCATCGTTTCGCAACGCACGGGTTATGCGGTGGTGCCCATCGCTCACAACGCCGGAGAATTCTGGCCGCGGCACAGCTGGATCAAGTGGCCGGGCACGATTCGGGTGGTTATCGGTCCGCCAATCGAACCGAGCGATAAAAAGCCCGAGGAAATCATCGCCGAGGTGGGCGACTGGATAAGTAGCGAATGCGAAAGAATCAGCGACAAAAAACAACTGCAGCGCATTGGCGTTCTGCCGTTATCCGCACAGGAATAGGTGACCGGTAAGATGTGCCACGGCCAATACCCCGACCGGAAAACATTGCTTTACCGTCTGCCGCATTTATTACTGTGGCCGTTCTTTTTGTTATTGTTGCCGGGTTTCACAAGCCCCGTCAAAGCCGAGTGGACCGGGGTCGCCCTTGAGATCTCCAATACCAGGTCCGACTGGGATTTTTCGGAGGGTACGCGTGAGACCAAAATCAGTGCAATTAGCCTGCAGATCGAGGAGCGCACCGCTAGCGGACTCAGCGCCGGCGCCGGCATTGGTTACCTGGCGATACGGGTCGGTAATAATGATAGGTCCGAAACGAAGAAATTCGATGGCGAGAACCTGGAGATCTACCTGCGCCAGGAATTTTCCATCAGCGAGTCTTTTTCGCTGGAAGCCCTGTTGAACTACGGCTTCTATAACGGGCGCGAAAATGTCAGTTCCGGCCGGGACGAAATAAACTGGGATCAGCTTGGGTTTGAAATCGGCGTGAGCTTTCGTCACGCCAATATCAGGATTACACCCTTCGCAGGCTACACCGATATCGATGGCGATATCAGCGGTGATGACCCTACCGAGATATTTTCCCTGGAGGATTCGATCGGCTACGGCCTGCGTCTCGACTATTTCACCGAGAATACCGCTTTCCTGAGCGTGCAGTTACAGACGGGAAGTCATTCCGGCGGCTATCTCAGCTTTGTTCGGCGCTTTTAGCCGCCGTAGAGATATTGGTCCTTGCGCGTGCCGTAGGTTTCCACCAATGCGTCTAATTTTGCCTGGTCGTACTCGCGCAGTCCGCTCATGACCATTTTCTTTTGCCCCTTGCCGATCTGTTCGCCGTTACAGCACAGATCGTAGTTGAGGGCAACGTCACCGCGTTTGCCATAAAGCCTGAGGGTAGTGTCGGTCAATGCCAGATCGATATTGTCTGCATCCATGGTATTGAGCGAAATTCGCATATGGTCATAAATCACCAGTGGCCGTTCAGTATTGATCATGACGTTGCTTTCCCGCATCAGTGGCACCAGTACCTGTGGAAGGGTATCGCCCGAGAATTCGACATAGTTGCGGGTCAGCGATTCGTTAAGCCCCGGATTGCGGCTATGCGCCCCGTCGCTGGAGACATCGAGATATTTTTTGTCATTTTCATCGTAGATGGATATTTCGCGCGCGCTTACTTCGGGTAAAATCAGCCTCACGTTATCACCCACCATGCCCGAGAATGAAAATCCCATGGTTTGGCGCAGGCCGTAATGGTGGATGATTACCGAAAACAGTAAGTCGCCCGGGACGCAGAAGCGCTTTGAATCAATATCGTGAATCGGATTGAAATCGCCAGCGGCCGATTTTGCGAAATCGCTCGCCTGTTCCCGGGTAAATGAAAGTCTGGAACCTTCAAGGGTAAAGTATTTTTCTAGATTCACTATTTTTCTCGGGTTAACGTCCTGCGGCCCAGAGTGGTATCTTACAGCATTTTGCAAATGAGGAAGGAACAAGTGAGCTCACGCTCGGAAATCAGGAAGGCGGCTGGCGCGTTATGCTTAGCCTGAGCAACCTCGCTTTACGGCGATCGGCCGAACTGCTGTTCGAGGCGGTCGACATGAAAATTTATCCGGGACAGAAGCTGGGTATCACCGGCGCCAATGGTTGTGGCAAGTCTTCGTTGTTTGCGTTGATTCGCGGTGAGCTAAGTGCCGACCAGGGCGATCTTTCGCTGCCCTCGACCTGGGCGGTGGCTTCGGTTGCGCAGGAAACCCGGATCAGTCAACGTATTGCAATCGAGCATGTCATCGATGGCGATGAAGAGCTCAGGCAGGTACAGCAGAGACTGCTGCAAGCCGAGGCCGAGGCCGACGCCATGCAGATTGCCAACTGTCATGAGCGGCTGCAGGATATCGACGGTTACCAGGCGAACAGCCGCGCCGCCAGGCTGCTCGCGGGGCTCGGCTTTAGCGAGGCGGATATGCAGCGGCCGCTGGACAACTTTTCCGGCGGCTGGATCATGCGCCTCAATCTGGCGCGTGCGCTGATGTGCCGGTCCGACCTGCTGCTGCTCGACGAACCGACCAATCACCTCGATCTGGATGCGGTCATCTGGCTCGAGCAGTGGTTGAAACGTTACCAGGGAACGCTGTTGCTGATTTCGCATGATCGGGATTTTCTCGACGCGGTCGTCACGAGCGTGGCGCATATCGAAAATCTGCACATTGAGCTATACCGCGGTAACTATTCAGCCTTCGAGGTCCAGCGTGCCGAGCGGCTCGCGCAGCAACAGGCCGCGCATCAGAAGCAACAGCAAAGCATCGCGCACATGCAGCACTACATCGATCGCTTCCGCGCAAAGGCCACCAAGGCGCGCCAGGCGCAGAGTCGAATCAAGGCGCTGGAGCGGATGCAGTTGATCGCCCCCGCGCATGTCGATTCTCCGTTTCACTTTGAGTTTCGCGCGGCCAGATCGTTGCCCACCTCGTTGCTCAAGCTGGACAAGGCGAGCACGGGCTATGGCGAGCAGGAAATTCTCGCGGATATCGATTTTTCGCTGATCCCCGGTGAACGTATCGGGTTGCTTGGTCTGAATGGCGCGGGCAAGTCCACCTTCATCAAGCTTCTGGCCGGCGAATTGCCGATTTTCAGCGGGCAGATGACGCGCGCCCGCGACCTGCGGGTCGGTTATTTCGCGCAGCACCAGGTCGAGCAGCTGGACCTGGAAGCCTCCGCATTGTTGACGATGCAGCGACTTGGCGCTCACTTAAGCGAACGCGAAATTCGCTCCTATCTTGGTGGTTTCAATTTCAGGGGTGAAAAGGTTTTGCAGCCGGTAAAGGCCTTTTCCGGCGGCCAAAAGGCGCGCCTGGTACTGGCCCTGTTGATCTGGAGTCGACCCAACCTGATATTGCTGGACGAACCGACCAACCATCTCGACCTGGAGATGCGCCTGGCGCTGAACCAGGCTTTGCAGGGCTTCGACGGTAGCGTCATCCTGGTTTCACACGACCGTCACCTGTTGCGCAGCGTTTGCGATGATTTGTGGTTGGTCGATGGCGGCGCCCTGCAGCACTTTGAAGGCGATCTCGATGCCTATCCGGAATGGCTGGCGCGGCGTAAATCGGGTATGTCGCAAGTGGCTGGATATACCGCCGGCTCGCCGGATCGGCGTGAGCTCAAGGCGCTGCAGAACCGGCTCAAAAAAATTGAAACAGAAATGGCGACGCTCAATGCCGCACGCACCCGCCTGGAGCAGCAGCTCGGCGACAATTCTATCTATGCCGCCGAAAACCGGGACAGTCTGAATGCAAGCCTCGCCGCCCAGGCGGAAAACCGCAAGCGGCTCGCGCAGGTCGAAGAAGAATGGCTGCTTTTGAGCGAGGCGATCGAACAGCAGGCGGGCTAACAGGAAGCCGCAGGCCGACTAAGCGCCGCGGCAATTACCGACAATCTGGCCGAGGGTTTTCAACGCGTTTACATTGGCCTCGGTCCACGGAAATCCGCAGTTGATGCGCAAGTGGTTACGGAATCGGCGTGTGGCCGAAAACAGGATGCCCGGCGTGATCCCGATGTTGTTTTCGAGCGCCTTGTTGAAGATGTCGATGCAATCGCAGCCGTCGGGCATTTCCACCCACAGGACGTTGCCGCCATGAGGGTTTGAAATCCTGGTACCCGGTGGGAAATTTCTGGCGATCATGTAACGCCCCTTTTCGACCTGATCGCGCATGGCCACGCGTAATCGCACCAGGTGGCGTTCATACTGTCCGCTACTGAGGAACTCGGCCAGGGCAAGCTGGTTGATCGACGAGGTGGCCGAAGACCAGGCCTGCTTGTACTGCAGGAACTTTTTGCGGTAACGGCCCGCGACTACCCAGCCGATGCGATGGCCCGGCGCCAGCGTCTTGGAAAACGACGAACAGCTCAGTACCTGGTTGTTGAGATCGTAGGATTTGGCGGGGCGGGGCGCCTTGTCGCCAAAATAAACACTACCGTAGACATCGTCCTCGATCAGCGGTATATCGCGCTCGGCCATCAGGTTCACGAGTTCACGCTTGTTGTCTTCCGGCATTTGACAACCGAGCGGGTTACTCGTGTTTGGCGAGGCCATCACGGCCTTGATATCCATGGTGTCAAATGCTTCTTCGAGCGCATCGAGATTGAGGCCGATGACCGGATCCGTTTCGATTTCCACCGCCAGCATTCCCATTTGTTCGATCATGCGAAGTACCGCAAAGTATGTCGGTGATTCAACCGCGATGATGTCGCCACGCTTGGCGACGGTGCGCAGGCAGATGGATAGCGCCTCGGTTGCCCCTGAGGTGATAACAATGTCGTTTGCACTGACGCGCGTGTGGGTCTGCGTATAGAGTTTAGCGATCTGTTCGCGCAGTTTGCGATCACCGGGCGGGAACAGATAATCCATGCTCCTTTGCGGATAACGGCTTATGATGCTGCGCGTCGCGCGTGTCAGCGATTTCACCGGCATGAATTCCATCGATGGGTTGGAAGTGCCGAAAGGGGTAATGCGCGGATTGTTGGCGTTGCGAAACACTTCCTCGAACAGTTCGCCAAAGCGTACGCGCCGCGCCTGGCCGGGTGTCGTCGTCGATTTGTCGATGTCGTTGATCTGGTTGACGAGCGTGTTGACGTAAAACCCGGACTGCGGTTTCGCCGTGAGCACGCCCTTGTCTTCGAGACTGACATAAGACTGGGTGATGGTCGCGATGCTGACCCCGAGTTGTTTGCTGAGTTTGCGTAGCGACGGCGCCTTGTCCCCGGGCTTGAGGTCGCCTTTCTCGATCAGCTCGTTGATATAGCGCGACACCTGGTCGTACTTGAAAGTTTCAGCGCGTGCAACTGTCATGATAATGGGGCGACTGTCATGCATGGATTTCGAAAGAATTGTAACTGCTATTGTAACAGTTTCGTCCGTAATATTGCACCATTGCCGTTGCGGCAGGAACCCTGCCCAGGCAACGAGTTAAAACCCCTTCCTCCTCCTCAGGTTTTGACTTATGTTTTGCCCACCCCTAACCGGGTGGGCATTTTTTTGGCTTGTGAGTTACTGCGCTTGCAGAGACGGGCGAAAATTTCGCGCGCCAAATGCTCAATTTTGCGGCAGCAAGGGCCTTACTCAACGATGATCCAGCAGCCGGGTTTTTTCGAGACCATTTTGCCGATTTCCCAGGCGCCGGGTGCGATGCGGGTAAAGTCCCCGACTGCTTCCGGCGTGACCGCTACCAGCAATCCGCCGCTTGTTTGCGGGTCGCATAAAATCTGTCTTTGCTGTTCAGTCAGGGGGGATACGTGATGTCCATAACTGGCAAAATTACGATCACCGCCCCCTGGAATGCAGCCCAGGCGGCGATATTCCTCCACTGCCGGATGCAGTAAGGGTATCCGCTCGAAATCCACTTGTGCCGCGACTTCACTGCCCTGACAAATTTCCAGAAGATGCCCCAGCAGGCCAAATCCGGTGACATCCGTCATCGCGCTAACGGACGTCAACCGCCCCAGCGGTTCGCCGATTTTATTAAGTTCAATCATGCTGTTAATCGCAATATCCCTGTGCTCGGCTTTTAATTTCTTTTGCTTCTGGGCCGTGCTCAAGATACCCACGCCCAGAGGTTTGGTCAGGAACAGGGAGCACCCCGCCCTGGCGCGGTTATTCTGCTTCAGATGATCTATCTTGATCCTGCCCGTGGCGGCCAGGCCAAAGATGGGCTCGGGGGCATCGATGCTGTGCCCGCCGGCCAGAATAATTCCGGCATTCTTGCAGGCCTGGCGCCCCCCATCGACTACCCTTGCGGCAATGCCCGTGCCGAGGTCCGAGATCGGCCAGCCGAGGATTGCAATCGCCATCATCGGCGTCGCACCCATGGCGTAGATATCGCTCAGGGCGTTGGTCGCGGCGATTTGTCCGAAAGTGAAAGGGTCATCGACGATCGGCATGAAAAAATCGGTGGTGCTGACAATCGCCTCACCGTTGCCTATATCGTAGACGGCGGCATCGTCTTTCGATTCGTTGCCGACCAGTAAATTCTTATCCGCGGCAAATTCCACCTGTCCATGAAGGATGCTTTCCAGCATTGAAGGCGCGATTTTACAGCCACATCCTGCGCCGTGACTATATTCGGTCAGTTTGATTGGGGATGACATAAGTTACTGAATCAAGTTCGGGAACGGTTTTGGTTTATCTTATCCATGTATGCCTCTTTCATTGCGGCTTCAAACCCGGTATTGGATGCATACTCGTAACCAAATACCGGTTTCCACAAACGGCGGTCTTCCATACAGAGATAAAAGAATACATCATTTTTCCAGCGCTCAGGAAAACGGTTGTATACCTGCGAGAACAGCGCGTGCTTGATCTCCACGGGGTAAGACTGTTTACCGTTGGTATCGACCATCGGCATTTTTAAAATTTGAGTGGGTATGGCCCGCTTTCGAATCTCGCGCATCACCGATTTGATATAGGTAAGCGTGCCCATCGAAACCAGGGCAACCTCTTCCGCTTTGAATAACGCGTCGAGTTGCCTGACTACAAGCGCGTAGTCTCGCTGCCATTGGTCGTAATGTACAATCGGGTGAAAGTGGAAACCTACGAGATAACCCGCATCTGCCACTCTACGTGCCGCATGCAGGCGTTTGTCCAGCGTCGCGGTGCCGTGTTCTTCAAATTGAATTAGCGTCGGCGTATTGAGCGACCAGGTGCACAGAATATTCTTTGGTGCCTGCACGCGTAACAGGTGGTTGACGTTGGCCGATTTGGTTTTCAGTTCCAGAATGACATTGGGATGGGTCCGGGCGAAATCGATCAACGCATCCAGCACGCCATGGCTGTTGCCCCACATCAGGGAATCAGAAGATTGCCCGGTGCCAATGTGGTAAATCTGTTGCGCATCGAGTTCGAGGTTCTTCAGCTTATTCACAAAATCCTTGTCAAAACCAATCTGCTTGCCATCAAAGAAAGATTGAATACTGCAATAACTGCAACCGTAACCGCAGTTGTCAACCGCATCCAGCGTTTGCAGGTTACAGCACAGGGTGTGTGCCGATGCGACCGGGCAACGGCCCAGTCCCAGGCTGTTTTTATCGATGGCGCGTGGAATCGACGCCGCGCTGATTTTGGGTGCGCAGTCCTTCTCCGGGTATTGATTGTCACGATTCCTGTAATCCTCCCAGCTCGAACGTAACCGTCGCATGACCCCCTGTTTTCGAGCCTTCGCCGATGTCGTTTGGCAGTTTTCTTGGGGCCAGATATCCTCGATAGATTCGGCGCCCCACATTTGAAAATCGAGCGCAATCTCGCAGGCTTGCCGGCAATCCTGAAATGAAAGACGTAATTCCAGCGTGCGTTCGGTGAGGAATGCCTTCGTGCCTGTTTCGAGTAACTGAAATAGGGGTTGATCGGAAATAGAACAGGGAGTAACGGTCATTTCGATAGTTAATGATTTGATCCCGGGAAATCAGGGAGGCGTCAGCTTTTACGCGCCGTGATTATCTGTGATCCATCAGATAGAGAATGGCGCTTAAAATCAACAAATCCTGCTTCATTGAGCCACGCCCGATGTTCGCTCTCGGTGTAACAGCAACCTTCATCGTAAACATTCAGGAAAACAAGATTGAAAAACACGCTATCGGGTGGGGCAAGGCGTGAATCATCCACCATCCTGCCGATGATGGCGATGATGCCACCACTTTCGATTGTTTCACCTATGTTGCTGATAGCCTGCTGTGCCTGGTCTGCTGAGAGAACCTGAATAAAAGAACGCAATATGGCGATATCAAAATTACCCTGAGGAACATTGCAGGTCACGTCTGCAGAATTAACTGTGATTCGCTTCGACATCCCTGCCTCTGCAATGAATTCTTCGGAGATAGCTGCCGTTTTTGGGAGGTCTATTACTGTCGCCCGTAAATGATCGCACGACTGACAAACTCCAATGGCCAATCCTCCAGAACCGCCCCCCACATCCACAAGGTGCTTGTAACGACTCAGATCGAGTGTTTTGATCAGTGCGCGACCGAATGCGATAGCTCCCCCGTGTAAACCTCTCAACATAGGCCTTAGTGCTTCATCTGACATAGTGCTATAGTCGTGCAACGCCTGAGGTTTACCTGTACGAATAGTTTCTTCAGTCTGGAGCGCCGCATTCCACAAATCCGATAACAGTTCATGTGATCCACCCAGGTAATTTTTTGAGCCCTTGACCAGAAACTGATCCGACTCGGGTGTGTTGGCAAAGAGACCATCCTCAACCGTCAGCAATTCGGCTACCACCAGGGCGTAGAGGAGTGGTGAGAGCTTTTCCGGTCGCACGTCTAGCTTTGCCGCCAGTGTGGAGGTGCTCATGGGCGCTTCGGTCAAGGGCGTAAAAAGTTCAAGCTGCATACCGGCTAGCATTGCGATGGGAGAGTAAACAGCCCCCATCAGCCGGTTGATGGTATCCGGAGAAACCTGTGCGTGGGATTCCGGCATTTTGCCTCCACTGAGTATGAACCCTGAATTATGACGGCAATAATGCTCCTCCTCGAAATATATTTCTAGCCCGCATCGCTCATCACGACATACCCGCTGGAAGCGGCCCGGAAGGCGACAGCGCGCCTTCGGTATCGTATTGCTCATCGCCACGAAGAGGTGGATTGAAGACGCTGAGCATGTGCAGATCTGTATCGGCACGGATGTTGTGCTGGTCTTCAGGTCCCACCATGTATATCGTCCCGGGTTTCATTTCCCAGTTCTTTCCGGTCGAGAGATCTGTTAATTGGCCGCAACCCTCCAGGATATAGTTCGCTACCCAATGATGCTTGTACCAGAATGTGCCCTCATTCCCGCCTTCGACTCTAACGTCGCTCAGCGTAAAACCCATCCCATCCTCCTGCAGTAGGGTAGGGATGAATCTGGCACCGCCCCCTGCCACGACTTTTTCCCGACCCTCGGCGTGTAAATCCTTAATCGACTTGAAAAACATGGCATCACGCCCATCTGGAACTTCGCCAGAAGGCGCTAGCGTGCCTTCTTCATCGTAATCGGCCCCAATCGAAAGGGCGGGATTGAATATACTGACCAGGTGGACATCGGTATCGGCAGTGAAATGATGCCGATCGTCCGGGCCAGCCATGTAGATGGCCCCTGGCCCCAGATGCCAAATTTCACCAGTGGACAGATTTTTCACGCTCGCATTCCCGGAAACGATGTAATTTGCCTCCCGGTGGTGCTTGTACCACAACGAGTGCTCCAACCCGGCCGAGGCGCGTACATCATGCATGCTAAATCCCATGCCATCCAACACGCTGAGCAGATCGACATTTGTCATCGTGTTATCCCAATATTCCTGAACGGCGGCGGTACCGTGAAGCTGGTCGAGCGTACGTACATACATTGCAAAAACTCCTAACCCGGAGAATTCATAAATATGCGCAAAGATCGCGCAGTATATTGATTTCACAAGGAAATATCCGAAGAAGTCTCGTATCGGTGATTACGAGCGACTGAGGATATATTTCTTGTGGAATCAATAGACAAGCGAGATT
>JAAEPH010000318.1 GCA_024232855.1 Gammaproteobacteria bacterium | reverse complement strand
CTCGAGTCCGTGGGTCAGCCCACCGCTCTTGTCAAGTTTGATATTGATCATCTGGTAACGCCCGGCGACCTCTGCGACATCGCCCACATGGACGCAGCCCTCATCTGCACACAACGGCACGGGTGCTTGGTACAGCAGCCCGAAGGTTAGTCGCGGCACTGAACATGGCGTCCGGTCGGGTGAATGGGTCACTGGCAGCCGTAGTCCCAGGGCTCAAGCTCGCACTCTGGTGCGGCATTGCCGGTTGTGCATTCTTCTTCAGTGATGGGTCATGGGCCAACTACTCATTAAGTGGATCAGAGGGCACCTGTGAAGGCGTACCCGAAGACGCTCGCATGGGAATTGCTGGTTTCGGAGCCGCCATTATTGCCGCGCTGTGGAGCTATAGTGGTGCGACAGCAATTATTGTAGTCGCCGAAGAAGTGAGGGATCCGGCTCGAACACTGCCCCAAGCACTAATTGGCGGTGCGCTGATTCTGATTGGACTGTACTTACTCGTCAATGCTGCCTATTTTTTCGCGCTCTCGCCGGACACCATTGCTAGCATTCCAGAATCGTCTTCGGTCGCCGGCGCGATGATCGCACGCATTATCGGCGCGGGCGCTACAACACTCATGGCAGCTGGCCTGATGCTGTCCACGTTCGGAGCTCTACACAGTAACGTGTTGCACATGGCACGCTTT
>JAAEPH010000317.1 GCA_024232855.1 Gammaproteobacteria bacterium | reverse complement strand
CGCCCTTGCTTGTTCTTTGATTCCACAGGGGATTATCCTCAATCGACCGGATCAATAAGTCCGGCGCTCAATCGGATAATCCCCTGTGAAACCAAAGTCCTACGCAATCATCGCGGCAGTTTATGAATTATCCGGGCTAGATTTTTCGGTATCACTCAATTGCTGGATATTTCCGATCGTGGTGTTGACACTAGCGACTTGCAGACATAACGTCGCTCTCGCCCCAGGACAGGGATCATTGCAATTGAGAACACCAATGCAGGTAACAATGCCAATTCAGTTCGACCAGTTCCCTCGGCGATCCAGCCACCGACTATCGGGAGCACGAAAGCAATGGCATAGCCGATCAGCGTCGTACCTGCACTAAGGCGGGTTACGCCGAGACCCTTAGCAATTGCAGCAGGCAATGAGACCAGAAGAATGAGTTCAATAGAGGACGTGAAACCTGCGACAACCGCTGCTACCCACGATACCCAGCCTTCAAGGAACACGAAACCAGCAAGACCAAAAGTAGCAACGATGGCAGATACACCCAGGGGGTTACGCCTTCCAATCCATTGAGGAGCACCTAACACCAGGAACGAGGCCAAAAGTGGCGTCAAGTTGTAAGCGATCAACAGTCCAACAAGCGCCTGCTCTTCACCTCGACTGCGCAACACTGCCCCGGCATAGGCGTTAATGGCAAAAAATATTACGATGGAGCAGGCGAGTAGCAACCCGAACTGCCAGACCTGTCCGTCATTCCAACGCGGCAGTGTATCTCGTGCTTTGATTCGACTGTCGGCGATGCTCTCTTCCGGGCTCTCCGTTTGAGGTCGAACCAGAAACGCAATAAGCGCGATAAGCAAGATGGGAGCAGCCCAAATCACGAGCGCAAGTCGCCAATCCCCTCCAGCCAACGGCAGAATGAACGGTAACGTGAGACCGGCGCCTGTGAACTCTCCTACCATCATCCCGTTCAGGTAAATAGCACTTCCCAGGGCGATATGTGAAGGCGTCCAGCTGCGTACGGCGGCGGGCAGTGCGGTCTGGAACACAGCCACCCCGAATCCCATCAATATTGACACCGTGAAAAGTAGCGCTGTGGAAGGAACGTAACCTCGAGCTATCGACGCAAATGCCATGATCGCGATACCGCCGGCGATAGTAGTGCGTAAGCCGAATCTGACTATCAGCCATGCCGCCGGTAATGCGCCGAAGGCAACCGCAATGACTGGAAGCATCGTAAGCGCGCCTATGCCCGCCTCGCCAAGGCCGAAGGTATCGGCAATTCGTGTGGCCAGGGGCGGCGCTGACAGAATTGGAACACGCAATGTCCAGCCGATGAGCCACAATACAGCAAACATCCCAAGGGGTAACGAACGCAATGAGGTCATGGTAACCGTTTCAATGTCGTAAAAAGTAGCTGCAATATACGATGAAATTTACATACTAACAGAAAAGGTAAAAGTCTCCGATCACCCTGCTTCGACATATCTGGCGTGGGCTTGAATCCAGTCGGTTCGCGATTTTCAGCCGCCACCGGATCCCGGCTCGAAGCCGGGGTGGCTATGATTTCGGGGCTGGGCACGTAGCATTCGAGTCTGACCCCTTTGATTCCCCACTGATTTGCTTTTGACTTGTTCTATTCCGAAATCGATTGAGTCTGACCCCTTTTGTTTTCCGCGAAAGTCTCGATTTGCGCCAGCGTGTGATTCAACAGCTGTTGCGCGATGATCGTGTCATTGTTAAGCAGCAGATGCGGGGCGTGCTCCTTTGCCGCCGCGCCGAGCGGGATGACGACGACCGGGTCTGCCGTGAAAATACGCTCCGCCTCGATCCGGCTCAGCGTTTCAAGCTTGACTCCATGCCTCATTGTTTTCTATTGTTCACCGGGTTTCAGGTTATTCGGACTGAACCAGGCACATGATAACCTGAGACAAAATGCAAAATACAACAATGACCAGATCCATCGACCGCTTTCAGGCGCGCGCACCGGCACGCGCGGGGCAGCTGCGGTCCCATCTACAGCTCGTCAACCCGGGCAATCCGGGGGCAGGCGCATGACCGAGCAGGGCTACTCCGCCTGGAATCCGGGGATCGATTCGGAAATTCCGGCGGCTTATCGCGAGCTCGAGACCATTTACAATCCCGCCAATGTGTTCACGCGCCTCGACGACGTCAACGAACAGGCCGCCGAAACCGGCCTGAGCCCGGAAGAATTGATCGGTTTTCGCCCCCATCGACTGGTGTTACACGAACTGATCGTCCGTATCACCGCGGATATCGTCGTACTCGAGGGCGAAAACGAGGAAGACCTCGGCATCAATTTTCGCAATATCGCAAACCAGATTTTCAGCCGCTACATCATTCCCGGGCTGATGCAGATCGAGCATGGATTTGATACCATGCGCACCCGCATCGAGGATATGACGATGCTCGAACTTGAACGCGCCCTGCTACCGCAACCTGTAGCGAAACAAGGCAAACCCTCGCTCTGGTCGAGCCTGTTCAAGCCCAAACCGAAGCCTGCCACAACGCACGCGCTAACCCGGCAGGAACGCGAGTTCGAACTGATCAACAATTTCAAACAACGCGGGCTCGACGCCGGCGAGGAACTCTCCGCGGCCGTTTACAGGAGCCTGTACCGTATTCTCGGATCGATCGCGACCACGCGCGGTTTTATCGGTAATGACCCCGCCTATCTCAAGGATATTTGCGTGCGCCATGCCTGCAATTATCTCGGCAGCCGCGAGATCGGGCGCAAGGTCGGCGCCCTCGTCGACAAGGCGATCGAGGCCGAAGGCTACTCGCGCATCGCCGATGCCGACAATCCCATCCTCATCAGTCTCAAGGGAGCGTCGGCGGCCGGTAAAAGTTCGCTGCGCCCGAATCTGAGCGAAATGATGAAGCAGCTGGGTATCGAAGACCATGGCTACGGCACCATCAGTCCCGATATCTGGCGGCGCATGCTGGCCGATTACGAGGCGCTCGGCGAGAGCTACAAGTACGCCGGCCGCTTCACCAGCCACGAAATCAACCTCATCGACACCAAGGTCGACCACTACATCCGCGCCAAGGCCGACAAGCGCCAGTCGATTCCCCACCTGATGGTCGACCGTTTTCGTTTCGACAGTTTCGCCAGTGAAAAGGTCACCCGCGTTTTACACAAAACCTACGTGCGCTACATCGATACCATGTACATGTACTTTATCGTCACGCCGCCCGAGGCGACCGTCGAGCGAGGCTGGGAACGGGGGCTGGAGCGGGGTCGATACAAGGCCGTCGAGGATTTCCTGGGGCATTGCGTCGAGGCTTACGCCGGCATGCCCAAGCTGCTGTTTAAGTGGACTTCGCACGACAAGCCCGTCTATTTTTTCGAATTTCTCGACAACAGCGTCGCCAAGGGCACCTACCCCGAGCTGATCGCGCGCGGCACCCAGGGCAAGATGCAGATCTACCGGCTGCGCTCGCTGATCGACATCGAGCGTTACCAGCGCATCAACGTCCTCGCCACCTGTCCCGAGGAGGTGGCGGCGCCGCCCGAGCAACTGGCGGTGGCCAACAATCTCGGCTTCCTCAAACAATGCATCACGCGCTTTACCCTCATCGAGTTTATCGATCGCGTTAGCGATACCTGCTATTTACGGATTCGTTCGGGCAGTTTCGAGATATGCGATGCCGATCTACTCAAGGGGAGCCTTGTTGATAAAACCCTGGTCGAAGTTGTCAAACTACTGGCGCCCGATTTGCTGGTGCAATATGCATGCTAAACTGGCGCCAGCCAGGAGAACATCGACATGAGCAAAACAACCCGCGGCAGCTGCCTCTGCGGCAGCGTCAGCTACCAGTTTCACGCCCTCGAGTACGTGTTCCAGTACTGCCATTGTTCGCGTTGCCGCAAGTTCACCGGTAGCGCGCACGCCAGCAATATCCTTGTCGCGCCCGAGCAGTTCGAATGGCTCGGTGGCGCCGATATGGTCGGCCGTTTTGAACACCCGGAGGCCAAACACTTCGCCACCTGTTTCTGCAAGCAGTGCGGTTCATCGCTGCCGTGGCTGGCGCAAAGCGGCAACACGGTGGTGATACCGGCCGGCACCCTCGACGACGACCCCGGCATCAGTCCCAGCCAGAATATATTCTGGAAATACCGTGCGCCCTGGCGTGAAGCCGTGGAGGCACTGCCGAATCACGACGAACTGCCAACGCGCAAGACCGGGGACTAAGACCTTATGTTACGACCAGCTTCCGTGCTGGTACTGCTTGCACTCAGCCTGTTGCTCGCACTGCAGGCGCAGGCGGCAAACTATCCACAAAATCCGCTGCAGCTTGGCGATTCCATCTATGTTTCGCGACAGGGTGTTTACAAATTTGATCCTGACCGGACACAACCGCTGTGGACGAGTCTTGAGGGTATCGAAACCTTCGCGCCCGTGGCCTACCGGGACCTGCTGCTGGTCGGCAGCACCCAGGGACTGTATGCGCTTGATTCCGTCAGCGGCCGCATCGCCTGGCGCATCGAAAAACAGCATACCCTGTTCACACCGACCGTTTCCGAACGCGCCTTTGCCGGTAGCGTGCACGGCGAACTCTACGCAATTGAGCCACGCGATGGCGACATCGTCTGGCGCCGCCAGTTCGACGGCTGGGTTTATTCCCCGGCGATAAGCGCCGACGACAGCCTGCTGTGGAGCGGAGGCCAGGCGCACGAGGTCTACGCGCTGGCGAGCACCGACGGCAGCCTGCTGCAGCAAACGGCGACTTCGCAGGAGTCGGTTTTCAGCGCGGTCGATCTCGGCGACGACCAGGTCGGCATCAACCTGTTTGACGGCAGCACCGTCATCCTTGGAAACAGCAGCAGGCAGGTCGAGGCCACGCTGGCCGGTGACTCACAACCGACCGGACTGCTGCGCGACGGCGAAGTGATTTATCGCAGTCACAGCGACGGCAGCCTGTACGCCTTCGATCGCGCTCAAATGACGTTGAAATGGCGCCGCGCGCTGGCACCGGGAAATCTGACCATGCACCCGTCTAAACCCGGTATGCTGTTGCTCGGCGACCAGGATCGCAACCTGCTGGTGTTCGACCCGACGCGGGATAGCGTCCGCTGTCGCTTCGAGCACAGCGGGCGCTGGCGGCTGCCGCTACTCCTCGATAGCAGCAAAATTGCCTATTTCCAATCTTCGATGCAACCTCCCGGGCTTCAGCTTGTCCAACCCCTTGCTAAATGTAAATAAGAGAGGGGAGTTCCTTATGAAAACAATGAAAGTGATATACCTGGGAGTACTTGTATTTTTGACCGGGAGCGTCAATGCCGCCGCGCCGTTCGGCGGCGAAAAAGATGTCAGTTATGCCAAGAACCTGTGGCAAACCATGATGGATGCCGGTTACGCCGGAAAGGGCGGATTGATGTCTCGGCCCTATACCGGCCAGCACCCGCACGGTGCAATTCTTGACACCATCGAAGGGCAGATCGCGCTTAATGGGAAGCTGCACCAGATTATCGTCAAGCGTAACTACGGCGGCGAAGGCGTCAGCATCGCCAATGTCGCCAACGATCCGGCGAAGTACCTCAAGGCCGTCACCGTCATGTTGAAACGCCCGGGTTACGACCCCGAGACCCAGGACTGGTTCTGGGCGAAGTTCAAGGCGGACGGCAGTCTCGACACCAACCCCGCGGGCATGATGCTCGCCGGCAAGGTCGCCAAAGGTAAGCCCAAGGGTTGTATCGCATGTCATACCGCCGCACCGGGCGGTGACATGCTGTTTCTGCACGACTAGTTGATATTTTGCAGTAGTATCCCGGACAAGCGTTCTACGCTTTCCGGGTTTTTTTTGCTTGTTTAAATTTCCTTGCTTTAAAAAAGATCCTGCTGCTGGCGCGTGATTGCGTCCATCGACGAACCGATTGCATTGAGTATGGTATCCGCGATCGGGGTCAGTTGGCGCTCGACGATATGCTCGTAATCGAGGCGCGCATTTTGACATTCGAGCGTCTGCGCACCGGCCACGGTTATCACGTACTCGACCCAGCTGCGGTTGCAATAGCGAGAGGGCTCGCCGCGGCTGCGAAACGCTTCTTCCGCCTTGATCGCCGCCTGGGCATGCGGCGGAATATTTTTCTGATACTCCGCGAGTTTCTTGTGTAAACGCTTGCGATAAACCAGTTGCGAATCCAGCTTGCCGTCGTACAGGTCGGCGAGCGTTTGACGGATGAAACCGGTAGTTTCCTCACCGTCAAAAATCTTCTGGTACAGGGTTTGCTGAAAATTGCGCGCCAGTTCGGTCCAGTCGGTGCGCACGCTTTCCAGCCCCTTGTAGATAATCTTGCGATTTCCCTGCTCATCGTCGATAAGGCCGGCATAACGCTTCTTGCTGCCCTGCTCCGAACCGCGCGTGGTCGGCATAAAAAACTGGTGAAAGTGTGTTTCAAATTCCATCTCGAGACAGGATTCAATGCCGTATTCCTGTTGCAGGTGGTCGCGCCAGTAGCGGTTGATGTGCGCCACCAAACGATTGCCGATTTCTCCGGCGTCCTGATTATCCTTCGCTCCATTGAGTGAGACGAACACCGAATCGGTATCGCCGTAAATCACCTCGTATCCGCAAGTCTCGATGAGCTTGACGGTTTGAATGATGATGTCGTGCCCGCGCCTGGTGATCGAGCTGGTCAGCCGCGAATCGTGCAGGCGGCAACCCGAGGTGCCAAGCACGCCGTAAAATGAATTCATGATGATCTTGATGGCCTGCGACAGCGCCGCATTCGACTCGCGCTTGGCCTCGTCGCGCGCGGCCCACAGGTTCTCGATGATTTGCGGCAATATGTGGTCCTGCTTGTGAAAACTGGCGCCGTCGTAACCCGGAATCACATCGGCGGGATGCGCCTGCCTGGCGGCAATGCGCGCATAGGGGTCGACGCGGAAAGTTCGAATAATACTGGGGTACAGGCTCTTGTAGTCGAGCACCAGCACCGATTCCTGCAGTCCGGGCTTCGAGTCCATGACGTAGCCCCCCGGCGCGCTCAGCTCACTCTGGTAGTCTCCGATATTGGGTGCGATATAACCCTTGCGGTGCAGGCGCGGCAGGTAGAGATTGTCGAAGGCGGCGACCGAACCGCCGGCGCGGTCCATCTCGAGGCCGGTCAGGCGGGCGCGTTCGATGGAAAACTTGATCAGTTCTGCATGCTCGAAAATCTCCCATACCAGCCGGCAGTCCTCGAGGTTGTAGGCCGCCAGCTGCTGCTTGTCCTCGTTGAATTGACGCCTGATCTGCTTAGCCTTGTAGAGCGGGTCGGTTTGTCCTCTTTCGTGAATCAGCTTACCGCGCCCCAACATTTCCTGCGCTACGGACTCCAGCGCAAAGCTGGCAAAGCTAAACGTCGCCGAGCGCAGGGTTTCGATACCGTCGAGCACGACACGCCCCGGTATCAGCACAAAATAGTGGCTGCGATCAGCCTGGGACTGGCGCCATTGCGGCTTTGAGCCGGCGCGCCCGATGGCGAGCGGCACGCCTAGCGCCTGCGCCCTGTCCTGCAACAGGCGCAGGTCAAAATTGATCACGTTCCAGCCGATCAGAATATCCGGATCGATGCGCGTTACCCACTCGATCCAGCGCTGTAACAAGGCTCGTTCATCGGCGACGTATTCGATGGTTTCATCGTCGGCGCCATCACCGATCATCAGCACGCGCCGGGTTTGCGAACTGACAAATGCGATCGAGAACAACTCACTGGTTTCATAATCGGACTCGATATCGAAGGACATGACTTCGAAACTCGGCTGGTAATCGCCGGGTTGCAGGCGCAGGTTGTGTAACGGCTGCGCACTATAGTCGGCGTCTACATCGATCGAGGCGGTGATGAAACGCTCGCACAGAAAGCGCTCTGTGGGACGAATATCGGATTCGAAGCAGGCGACACCCTGTTGCGTCAGGCGATCGCGCATACGATAAAGCTGCTGTTGCGAATCGAAGTAGACCGCGCTCATCGGATCGCCGCAAAAACTTTTCAACTGCAGCGGCTTGATCGTCATGCCTCGCCGCTCCAGCCCGGGAACATCTGACTGCCGAATGAAGAACAGCGCCTTCTGCTGGTGAATCGAGACCGACATCGGCCCCGCTGCCGTGTTCAGCCAGAAGTCCAGGCGAATGCCGTCGCGATCATCCGTCCATTGCCGGGTCAGTAAAAATCCCGGCGTCACCGCGGAGTCCACATGTCCGCGATCACTTCACCTACCCGTGCCGGCAAGGCTTCGTCGTGGTAGTAGAGCACGATATCCAGCTCAACCTGGCCCAGCTGGTGAGTGTAGGAAACCAGTCGCTGGTCGTCGAGTTCCTGGCGGATTACCTCCTCCGCCAGCCAGGCAATCCCCATGTCGGCGAGCGCCATCTCCTTGAGACTTGCCGAGAATGCCGATTCACAGATGGTTTCAACCCGGTAGTCACGAATCACCCGGGGCAGACAGGCTGCCGCCAGGGCATCGGCCAAAAACCCGTGCTGCTGATACAAAAGCAGCGGTATCGCCATGCCCGGTGTCATCTCGCCCAGTTGCCGCGCCAGTGTTCTCGACGCGACCGGTATCAGCCGGTCACCACCCATGTCGAGCATACGCACCGCCTTATGTGAAAAATCGAAACGGCGTTGCGCGCTCTGGTAGCACAACAGCAGATCGCCTTCGTTGCTGAACAATGCCTCGCATTCTTCGTAGTTGGCCGGCACCACGCAGTATCTCGATTCCGGCAGGCGCTTTTTGACACTGCGAATCAATGTCGGAAATCGCGATATGGCGAGCGTGTGCTGGGCGATAAAGGTCACCCGGTCGATGGTCTCATGCACGCGGTTACGCAGCGCGTAAAATCGATTGACGAGGTCTCGCGCATCGTCTTCGAGGGCGAGGCCGGCACTGCGGATGCGGATCGGCTTGGTGCCGCGGTCGACCAGTTCGACCCCGAGCCATTGCTCCAGTTGGCGAATTCTGCGCGAATAGGCCGGTTGAGTGACGTGACGGCGAGCCGCGGCTCGAGTAATGGACCCCTCCTCGAGCAACACCAGCAGGTCTTCAAGCCATTTCAGTTCCATACCGGATATATTCACATAAAATTAACATTAGTAATATTACACTAAATTAGTTGCATTATTAACCCGATTATAACCGTGCGATCATGCGCATAATTAATCTTGGAGACTGACATGCACCTTTCCCGCTTCCCCCGCCTGCACTTTGCCCACCTGCCCACCCCGCTCGAACCCCTGGAGCGAATATCGAAACATCTCGACGGCCCCAATCTGTGGATCAAGCGCGACGATTGTACCGGCCTGTCATCGGGTGGTAACAAGACACGTAAGCTCGAGTTTCTGATGGCCGAGGCCATCGAACAGGGTGCGGATACGATCATCACGCAGGGTGCGACGCAGTCCAACCACGCCCGCCAGACTTGCGCGGCGGCAGCCAGGCTCGGCCAGGAATGTCATATTCTGCTCGAGGACCGCACCGGTTACCACGACGAAGCCTATGCCCATAATGGTAACGTTCTGCTCGACCAGCTGCACGGTGGCAGCATATCGCTGCGCCCCGCGGACAGCGACATGAACGCCGAAATGGAACACCTCGCACAGCAGTTACGCGATGACGGCAAAAAGCCTTACGTGATTCCGGGCGGCGGCTCCAACGAAACCGGCGCGCTCGGCTATGTCAACGCGGCCTTCGAACTCACCCACCAGGCAAACGAACGCTCACTGCAAATCGATCACCTGCTGCACGCAACCGGCAGCGCCGGCACCCAGGCGGGCCTGGTGGTCGGCATGCAGGCGATGAACAGCGGCATTCCGGTGTACGGCGTCGGCGTCAATGCGGCAAAGCAACAGCAGGAAGAAAAAGTCTTTGACCTGGCGCAGCGCACGCTCGACTTCATGGACCTGAGTCAGGGCCTGGTAGCGCGCGAAGACGTCGTTGCCAACAGCGATTACGTGGGCGAGGGCTATGGCCTGCCGACCGATTCGATGGTCGAAGCGGTGAAGATGCTGGCGAGCTTCGAGGGCATACTGCTGGATCCGGTCTACGCCGGCAAGGGTTTCGCGGGATTGATCGACCTGGTGCGCAAAGGTCATTTCAAGAAAGGTGAAAACGTCGTCTTCCTGCACACCGGCGGCAGCGTTTCACTGTTCGCCTACCCGAAAATTTTCGACCTGCCCGGTTACTCCTGAGGAACGGTCATGCTGCATTTAAAGAAACCTGGACTGGCTCCCGAAGAATCCGACCGCCAGGTACGCGAGTCGGTCGAAGCCATGCTCGACGATATCGAACGTCGCGGTGAAGCCGCGATTCGCGACCTGGCGCGCAAATTCGATCACTGAGAGGGCGATTTTGTCCTCGGCGAAGCCAGGAAAAAAGCCTTGATCGATTCGGTTCCTGTCTCGGTCAGGGACGACATCCGTTTTGCCTACGAACAGGTTTATCGCTTCGCCGAGGCGCAGCGTGACAGCCTGCGGTCGTTTGAAGTGGAAACCCATCCGGGAGTTGTGCTGGGGCAACGCGTGGTGCCGGTGCAGTGTGCCGGTTGCTATGTTCCCGGCGGGCGTTACGCACACGCGGCATCCGCCATCATGAGCGTGGCCACCGCCAGGGCCGCCGGAGTACCTTTCGTCGTGGCGGCTTCACCGCCGCGCGGCGATTCGATCGACGCCGCCGTCTGTTACGCCATGGACCTGGCCGGCGCCGACGTGATCCTGGAAATGGGTGGCGTGCACGCGGTTGCGGCAATGGCCAAGGGGTTGTTCACCGGCAGGCCGGCGGACATCCTGGTCGGCCCGGGCAACGCCTACGTGGCCGAAGCCAAGCGAATCCTGTTCGGCCAGGTCGGTATCGACGTCTTTGCCGGCCCCACCGAGTCCGCCATCATCGCCGATGACAGCGCCGACCCGATGACCATCGCAGTCGACCTGACCTCGCAGGCCGAGCACGGCACCAATTCTCCGGTCTGGCTGTTCACGACCTCGCAGGAACTGGCGCAACGTGTCGCCGAGTTGCTGCCGAGGGTGGCCGCCGACATGCCTAACGCCGATGTCGTCAACCAGGCCTGGCGTGATTACGGTGAAATCATCGTTTGCGATTCACGCGAGGAAGTCGTCAAAATCAGCGACCAGTACGCCAGCGAACATTTGCAGGTCATGGCATCCGACCTGGAATGGTGGAAACAGAGCCTGAATAATTACGGCTCCCTGTTCCTCGGCGAAGGCAGTACCGTCACGCATGGCGACAAGTGCTCCGGCACCAATCATATCCTGCCGACCAAACGCGCCGGCCGCTACAGCGGCGGTTTGAACGTGCAGAAATTCATGAAAGTATTGACCTTCCAGCAAATCGACGAAGCGGCCAACGCCGTATTCAGCGCGGTTGGACGCGCATATCGCGTATCGAGGGCATGGAGGGCCACGCGCGCGCCTGCGATTGGCGTCTGCGCAGGTACTTCCCCGAAAAGGAATGGGATTTCGATGTATACGACCAGGCGAAATACTAAACCTTTGAATGTCGCCCCGGCTCTCCTACGTCATTCCTGCGCAGGCCGGAATCCAGCCTTAAGGGATGCGCCTCCGATTCTGGATCCCGGCTAAGTGGACCGCATGCGGTCCGGGATGACGGGTTGCCGGAGTCATTCCCGCGCACACTGGAATCTTGTAAAGTAGCGCGCATAAATCGTTAGGCGGAACCCATGGCGAAATCCCAGTTCACCAAACCCTTTACCCAGCAGGAGCCGATTCCGCAAAAGGGCATAGACGACGCAGTCGAGCTGCTGGCCACGGGCCGGCTGCACCGCTACAACACCATCGCCGGCGAAACCGCCGCCGCGGCCGTGCTCGAACGCGAATATGCCGACTACATGGGCCAACGTTACAGCCTGGCCTGCGCCTCGGGCGGCTACGCCTTGCACATCGCCCTGAAAGCGGCCGGTATCCGCCCCGGGGATCCCGTTTTGAGCAATGCCTTCACGCTGGCGCCGGTGCCGGGCGCGATCGACAACGCCGGCGGCAAGCCGGTGCTGGTCGAAATCGACGAAAACTACTGCGTCGACCTGGCCCACCTGGAAACGCGGATGCGGCAAACCGGCGCGCGCTTCTTCATGCTGTCGCACATGCGCGGCCACATCGCCGACATGGACGCCGTGGTCAATCTTTGTAAACGCCACGGCGTCACCCTGATCGAGGATTGCGCGCACACCATGGGCGCCCGCTGGAACGGACGCCGTTCCGGCAGCTTCGGTCACGTGGCCTGCTTCAGCACGCAAACCTACAAGCACTTGAATTCGGGCGAAGGCGGCCTGCTCACTACTGACGATGACGAAATCATGGCGCGCGCGATCATTTATTCGGGTTCCTACATGCTTTACGCGCGCCACGGCACGCTACCCGCGCCGGAGCACTTTGCGCAGGTTCGACTGCAGACGCCGAACTACAGCGGGCGCATGGATAACCTGCGCGCAACCATACTGCTGGCCCAACTACCCGGTCTCGAGAAAAATTGCGCGCGCTGGAACGAGCGCTACCAGGCACTGGAGTCACGCCTCGCACAATGCCGGCAGATTCAACTGCCGCGGCGCCCCGAAGCTGAATTCTATGTCGGCAGTTCGCTGCAGTTTCGGGTTGAGGCACTGCAACCCGACCAAATCACGGGCTTCATCGACGCAAATACTGCCCGCGGTGTTGAGCTCAAGTGGTTCGGCGGCGCCGAACCCCACGGTTTCACCAGTCGCTACGACAGTTGGCAGTACATCGAAGAACGCCAGCACCTGCCGAAAACACTCGCCGTGCTGGCGACCACTTTCGATTTGCGCATACCGCTGACCTTTAGCGTCGAGGACATGGATATCATCGGCGACATCATCGCCGACGAGGCAACCGCCGCGGTCGGATAATACCCCGACCGTGAGACAGACACTTTCCGCGTCAATCGCGGGACAGACACTCTCAGCTCTCTAGCATTTACCGAGGGACAGACACTTTCGACAGCGTGCCTTATCGCCAAGTATGATCTGCCGCAGGGTATCGGTCAGCTCGGCAAAGCTTCGCTGCGTGGTTTGTAGCAACTGCTGACCGGCGTTGGTCAGGTAAACCTGGCGCACACTGCGCTGGAGCAGCGCGCAATCGAGCGCCGGCAAAGGGCGCTTCATCGTTTTATATGGTTCAGTAATTTCACGGCGAGAACGGCTAAGAGCTCATGTTTACCGCGAGCTGATTCGCCTCTACTGAAGAGTGTGTGTCCCGTCTCGCGATCGTTTTTATCTTCTTCGGTCATGGTTAGATATGCTCTTAGTGGCTAACGCCCCGCATCAGCTGCCCAGCTCTGCTGGGTCCGACTGCATGCGATTGATACTCATTGAGCCTTCTCCTTTAGCTGAGCGATACTCGCCAAGCTGAAGGCAACCAAACCAAACCGGAGAAAGCTCAATGAATTTTTTTAATAGCCTACACCCATATTATTGTGGTATCGATTTACACGCGAGAGTCCTTTATGTTTGCATTATCGATCAGGACGGTCAAACCTGTGTTCATAAAGAAATACCGGCTAACCCGGATAAACTGAAACATCTTCTGGAACCATTCCTGGGCAATTTCGTGGTCGGTGTCGAGTGCATGCACTGCTGGTATTGGGTATCCGATTTCTGTGAAGACCTGGGCGTTGATTTTATACTGGGTCATGCGCTGTACATGAAGGCGATACATGGCGGTAAGGCGAAGAATAATCGAATCGATTCGTTCAAAATTGCCAATCTCATTCGCGGTGGCAACTTCCCGCTGGCTTATGTGTACCCAAAGGAAATGCGGGCAACGCGCGACTTACTTCGCAGACGAACAAAACTGGTTCGTCATGGTGCCCACTTGAAGGCGCATGTGAGTAACACCACCAGCCAATACAATTTGCCGACCCATAAAGTGAACTTGAAAAATGTCAGCGCGCGAGAACAACTGAAAATGGCTTTTCCGGATCGGGTCGTCCAACGTAGCATCGATCTGGATATGGCCGTACTGGACTGCGATGCCAAAGAGCTCAGCAAGATTGAGTGTTTCCTGGAGCAACAGGCCAGGCAGCACAATCCGGTTCACTGGCATCTGTTAAAATCTATTTCCGGTATCGGTCGAATTCTGGCCCTGACGATTATTTACGAAATCGGTCATATTGATCGATTTGATTCCGTTCAGAACTTCGCATCCTATGCGCGACTGGTTAAATGCAAAGCAGAGCCTGCGGGTAAAAGCTACGGCACCCAGGGCAATAAAATTGGTAACGCCCATTTGAAGTGGGCCTTCTCCGAGGCCGCTGTTCTGTATTTACGCGGCAACGAGAAAGCCCAGAAATATCTAATGAAACTGCAACGGCGCATGAGCAAAGCCAAAGCGCTGTCGGTGCTCGCACCGTGAATGGCGCAAGCTCAAGGGCGATTATCTCTTTAATGGTTTTCAGTTGGCCACGGTATTTAGAACGCGCCTACTCAAAGCAATTGCAAAGGCAGGTCTCACACCACCGATCACGCCAAAAAAATGGGTGGTGCAATGTCAATCTGTCGGTAAAGGTTTACCGGCGTTGAAGTATCTATCGCGTTATCTGTATCGAGGTGTCATCAGCAACCAGAACATCGTCGCTGATGATGGTATCACTGTGACATTCCAGTACAAAGACAGTGATACCGGCAAAATGAAAACACGCCGACTACGCGGTGAAGATTTTATTGCCCTGATACTACAACATACGTTACCCAAAGGGTTTAGGCGCGCCCGTGATTATGGCTTCTTGCACGGTAATGCGAAGCAGCTACTGAAAAGAGTGCAGTGGTTACTACAGGTAGCAATATCCATCATTGATCCAGCTCAGCGGCCTCAATTTATCTGTCAACAGTGTCAATCGCTCATGTCAGTGGTCGGGGTGACGCGAATGAGGCCGGGATAAAACTCCCGCTTAAACCAGGATACCATTCACCAATAGGGAGGGCTGAATAGCTATTGATTAAAACGGCTTGTATTTTTATCACCGTAGCCGGTGAGGCTCGCGCTCGCCCATTAAAAATATCGATGGGGTAAACCACCGAGCTTACGCTCTGACCCTTTCTATTTGTTTCCTATATTAAGTATATTAAGTAGTCCCAACTACCGGGCTTGTTCAACAATGGGATAGGTCGCGGCAAGCGCGACATATCCT
>JAAEPH010000316.1 GCA_024232855.1 Gammaproteobacteria bacterium | reverse complement strand
GTCAAATCCAGCGATTTCACGTCATCGCGCGGTGCACTCGCGATGCTCTGTCATGCACCCAGGCCGCGAATCCTGTGCAAAAAATACCACAAAGAGCACACTCGCGCGTTCATGTCAGAATCCTACCGAACACCGTGTGTTTGCAAGCATTTCAACATAAAAACATCAAAAACCCAATGCTTTTTTCCACAAAAAATGTACAAATTTCCCGCCCGGGCTCTCTTGCTGAAATCATAGGAAAACCATAGGAATCTTAAGAATTCGGTCAAATCCAGCGATTTCACGTCATCGCGCGGTGCACTCGCGATGCTCTGTCATGCACCCAGGCCGCGAATCCTGTGCAAAAAATACCACGCGGGCGACATGCGCGCGCGTCGCCGCGAGCGCATGCTCAAATCCTTCTAGAGTCGTCGCCGTCATTGGCACCGTCGCATGGACGTCCTGTCGTCCACGTCGCAAAATGCATGGCAGGAATGGGACGCGGCGCACACCCCGCGCCCGCCCATCCAATCCGTCCCATTCTAATCTGCAAAAGACAATTCACAGTTTTTGTTTTTCTTGTCAACATGGTCGTGCTGTCGTCACGTCGCAAAATGCGTGGCAGGAATGGGACGCGGTGCACACCCCGCGCGAAGGGGTGACATGTCGCTCTCGCCTCGGCGCCGCGCACCAACGTTTTTCCTCTCAGCATGGACGTCC
>JAAEPH010000315.1 GCA_024232855.1 Gammaproteobacteria bacterium | reverse complement strand
TAAACATGCACGCGCCCTTGCTTGTTCTTTGATTCCACAGGGGATTATCCTCAATCGACCGGATCAATAAGTCCGGCGCTCAATCGGATAATCCCCTGTGAAACCAAAGTCCTACGCAATCATCGCGGCAGTTTATGAATTCTCCGGGCTAAATCAATCGCTCGCCTCATGGCGCCTACTCTTGGTGCACATCTTTTTCGCGCCCTACCGCGTTTTCTAGGTTTAACCCGCATATTGCACCAGACACACCTGTCATGCGTTATCGCCAGGATTACTGATGCAACATCCGGATTAGCCGACCTATCCTATATACCTCTGCGATCTCTGCGCCCCCGCGCCTCTGCGAGAACCGCGGTTTGCAACCCTGTCAATCGAGGGCGGGCATATCGCGCACGAACAGCGGCGCGTAGACGTCCTGCCCTGATTGCAGGTGGCGCGCCGCCGAGTGGCCATCGTAGACAGCCGCGGCCACGGTGCCGGGCGCATTGCAATCGCCAATTGCGCGCAGAGTCTGCAGACGCTCACGATGTGCCTGCAGGGCCTGAAACAAGTCATCGTCCGGTGCGCGCGAAGTGACCATTACCAGGGTGTTAAATTCCAGCGTTGACTGGTGTTTCCGGCTATAGACGCTGGTGATGGTCGCGCATCCCGTGCTGACTTCGAGCAATTGATGCGACACGATAATGTCGATACCGAGGTCGAGCAGACGCGCCTGTATCTTATCCTGCTCCAGCGTGTTTTCGGTCCAGACCGCGACCTTCGACTCCGGCGTCAACAAACAAACGTCGTGCCCCTGATCGCGAAAGCGCTCGGCGAGCGCGCTGCCCATGAAATAGTGATCGTCATCGTAAATCAGCACCCTGCCCTGGACCTCGGCGCCATCGAACACGTCGTCCGGGGAAAGTGGCGCGACCGTTTCGATGCCGGCAACCGGGAAAGCGTGCTGACGGCCAACGCAGTCATTGCGCCAGCGCGAGCCGGTCGCGATCAGTACATGCGGAATCTCGAGCGCCAACACATCCTCGGCGCCCAGCTCGTTGTCCAGGTAAATGTCTACATTGGCCTTTTGCCGCAGCTGAAACTCACGGTAATCACGTACGCGCGCATAGCTCGACATGCCCTGCAATTCGCATTCTCGTCCGATTCGACCACCGAGCGCATGCGTAGCCTCGGCGAGCGTGACCTGGTAACCCCGATTCGCGAGTTGCAGCGCGCACTCGAGCCCGGCGGGCCCGGCGCCGACCACCAGCACAGCATCGTCACTGACCGCGGCTTCGATTCGTTCCGGATGCCAGCCCTGCTTCCACTCTTCGCCCTGGGTGGGATTCTGCGTACAGCGAATCGGCGCATTCATCATGTCCTGCGCCACGCAGATGTTACAGCCGATGCATTCACGAATATCCTCGATCCTGCCTTCGTCGATCTTGCGCGGCAGGAACGGGTCGGCGATCGACGGGCGCGCCGCGCCGATCAGGTCGAGCACGCCGCGCCGAATCTGCGAAACCATGGTGTCGGCGGAGGTGAAACGGCCCACGCCGACCACCGGTTTACTGGTCAGTGTTTTGACAAAGGCGGTATAGGGTTCCTGGTAACCCTCGTTGGGTTCGAAACGGGCGGTAGAGGAATCATTGTCCCAGCCGCTGATATTGACGTCCCACAGGTCCGGAATCTCGGCGAGCATGCCGACGATATCGCGCCCCTCGCTTTGCCACTGCAGGCCATCGGCGCCGAGCAATTCATCGGTGGCGAAACGAAACGCGACCGCACACTTGTCGCCGACGGCTTCCTTGACGTCGGTGAGTATCTCGCGCGTGAGTCTGACCCTGTTTTCGAGGCTGCCGCCGTATTCGTCGCTGCGCTGGTTGTACTGTTTCTTGAAAAAATGCTGCAACAGGCTCATGTCATGCCCGGCGTAAACATAGACGATATCGTAGCCCGCCTGGCGCGAACGTTTGGCGGCCTCGACGTGCCAGCGGCGTACGTCGGCGATATCGTGCTTCGTCATCGCGCGCGCCTGGATCGGAAAGTCACCGTGCACCACCGTTGCGCTCGGAGACATCGGCGCAATTCGGCTGTACAGATTCGGCACATGACTCGCGTTGTAAGCCAGTTCGATGCCGGCGAGCGCACCGTACTCGTGCACCGCATCGGTCATCAGGCGATGCTGCGGTATGTCGCGCTGGTCCCAGATTCGTCCCTCGAAAGTGGGCGTTATCTCCGAGCTTGGGTGTATTTCGACCTCCTGGGTGCAGATTACGCCCCAGCCGCCCTCGGCCTTGATGGCGCGATTGGCGGCCTCGGCGCGCGGTCGGCCATGGCCGAGCACGTTACAGTGCGGCACCTGGAAAAAACGATTGGGCGCAGTAACCGGACCGATCGGTACCGGCTCGAACAAAATGTCGTATTTTGGATCTCTGGCCATGGTTCACCTACACGATTACACGGTCCCGTTTGAATTCATCTTTTTCACGCCCCAGCTCGCGGGCGGCCTTATGCCCCGCATAGACGGCGGCGGCAACGATACCCGGCGCGCGGCAATCGCCGATGCGTTGTAGCGACAACAGCCCGCGTTGCTCAAACTCGTCACGGCGACGGTCAAGCGCAAGCCAGAGTGCGTCATCGGCAACGCGCGCGCTGATGGGGATCAGCCTGTCCGCCGCGAGCTGCGATTCATTACCGCTGAAAACGCATTCCAGTTGCACCACTCCGCGTTCGAAACCGGCCAGGCCGCGCGCGCCAAGCAACTCGACCCCCGCCTCGATCAAGGCCTTCATCGTCGGCAAATGCTCTTCGGTGAAATGGCTCCATCGGGCAATCGACTCCGCGGGTGAAACCAGCGTTACCGGGTTACCGTTTGCCGCCAGCAGCAGCGCAATCGCGGTGCCGAGATAGTAGTGATCGTCATCGTAAATCACCACGCGTCCCTCGGGCAGATATCCGTTCAGTATCTGCTCAACACCGATGACCTCATCCTGTTCCCAACCGATAAAGGGTGAATTATTCCAGCCTCCGACGCCGTCACTGCGCCACCGTGCCCCGGTCGCAATGACGACATGCTGACTCTCCAGTTCGAAAACGGTGTCGGCATCGATACGGTTGTGAGGATAGATATCGACGTTCGCCATGCGCCTTAGTTGCCCCAGGCGCCAGTCGCGCACGCGTGCGTATTGCGCCAGTCCCGGCAGACGCGACTCGAGATTGATGCGCCCACCGAGCTCCTCGCGCGCTTCCGCGAGAATGACTCGATAGCCACGTTGGCCGAGGGCACGGGCCGCCTCGAGGCCGGCGGGACCGGAACCGACGACGAGTACGGATTCATCCGCGTGTCGCGTCTCGATTGTTTCCGGGTGCCATCCGCGCCGCCATTCCTCGCCCATGCCTGGATTCTGCGTGCAGCGTATCGGAACCCCGAGCGAATTGTGCGCATAGCAAACATTGCAGCCGATGCATTCACGGATATCCTCAAGGCGCCCCTGGTCGATCTTGGCGGGCAGGAAGGGATCGGCGATCGACGGCCGTGCGGCGCCGATGAAGTCCTGGGTTCCGCTATTGATCTGGCTCAGCATGGTATCGGGCGAAGTAAAGCGACCGACGGCGACCACCGGCTTGCTGGTGAGACGTTTCAAACGCGCGACCGTCGCCTGGTTTTCCGCCTCCGCGGTAAAACGCGAACTGCCCATTTCCTGGTTATAGTCGTCTACCGTGATATCCCACAGGTCCGGCAGTTCGGCAATGTGACGAAAGCATTCGATCAAACCCCGCGGATCTTTGTCGAACCGCGTCGGAATCGAGTAACGCACCGCCACCGCGCAGCGTCCGGCGACAATTTCAGCGACATCCTCGATCACCTCGCGCAGCAGGCGCACGCGATTTTCGGCGACGCCTCCGTACTCATCCTCGCGCTGGTTGAAATAGGGATTGAGGAAATTGTGCAACAGGTAGTAGTGATTGCCGTAGACATAAACGATATCGAAATCGGCCGCCAGCGCGCGCCGGGCCGCATCCCGGTGATAGTCGCGAAACTCGCGGATATCGGTGCCTGCCATGGCCTGGCTCTGACCCGGTATGCCGAGCGTTGCCTGGTTTGGCAGACTCGCCACATCGAGTGAAATCTCGCGGCTGTAGAGATTGGCCGAGGTATGACCGCCGTACCAGAGTTCGACTCCGGCGAGCGCACCCTGCGCATGCACCGCTTCGGTCATCAGGCGCAAATTGTGCACATCGTCGTCGTCACGCAGGCTTGCACTCGGATAGGGCGTTTCATCCGAACTGGCGTGAATCGAACAATACTCGGTGCAAACCACGCCCCAACCGCCCTCGGCTTTGACACCGCGCATCGCCGCAAGCATCTGCGGGCGCTGATAACCCATGCCGCTACAATGCGGTACCTGGTAAAAGCGGTTGGGAGCGGTAACCGGGCCGATAGCGAGGGGTTCGAACAGCGGGTCGTATCGCGGATCTCGCGCCATTAAGGTACTCCTGCGAACTTCACTTCCAAATCCCTGTTTAATTCCGTCTTCTAATAGCGTGATTTCACTTCTTGGCGGTCAGGCCGCCGGCGACGGGTGTCAATTTCGCCGCTCCTCGGCCCCGGCCTCGATTGATTTGATTTCCTCCATCGCCATTTCGATTCCCATACGCAGAATGGAAACCATATCATCGATCTGATCGCGGGTGATGGTCAGCGGCGGCGACATCACGCACATGTTTATAATCGGACGCACGATGAGCCCGAGTTGCTGGCAATGCTTGTCGATCAAATTGCCGATTTCATAGTCCATCGCCAGATCATCGCCACCCTGCCTGATTTCGCATTCGACACAGGCCATCAGGCCGAGGCCGCGCACGTCGCTGACGATCGGGATATCCCACAGCGTCTGCATCTGTTGCTGGAGGTAAGGACCATTCTCGCGCGCCTGCTCGAACAGCTTTTCACGCTGCATGATTTCGAGATTCTTGATCCCGGCGGCGGCAGCGACCGGGTGCCCCGAATAGGTAAAGCCATTGGAAAAAACCGCTGAATCGCCGCCCCGCTCCTTGATTTCCCGCACCAGGCGATCCGACACCAGGAACGCGCCCATCGGCACGTAGCCCGAAGTCAGACCCTTGGCGGTGGTAATAATATCGGGTGTGATGCCAAACACCGCCTCGGACGCAAAACAATGCCCGAGCCGGCCGAAAGCGGTGACGACTTCGTCGGACAGGTAGAGCATGTCGTGCTTGCGGCACACTTCGAGACAGCGCTGGTGATAGCCCTCGGGCGGCACGATCACCCCGCCCGAGGCGAGAATCGGCTCGGCGACGAAAACCGCGCAATTATCCGCACCCACCTCGGCAATCATGTTTTCGAGGTTGGCGACACAGGCATCGAGGAATTCGGCATCGGACTGGCCGGCCGGTTTGTTCAGGGGATGCGGTGCTTCGATGTGATGCACCAGGTCAGACTCGAAATCGAGGTTGTTCTTGTCACGCTCCTTGCCCGAGACAGCACCGCCCAGGTAGGTACTGCCGTGGTAACCCCGCTTTTGCGAAATAATTTGCTTCTTCTTCGGCAGACCGCGTATGTTGTTATAGAACTGGACAAAGCGCAGCGCCGAATCGACCGCGGTGGAGCCTCCGGTGGTAAAGAAAACATGGTTCAGGTCACCCGGCGCCTGTTCCGCGATCAAAGCGGCAAATTCGGCCGCGGGGCCGGTCGTCATCGACCAGGGGGACACGTAGGTCAGCGCCATGATCTGGTCGTAAACGGCCTGCGCCATTTCTTCGCGGCCGTGACCGATATTGACACACCACATGCCGGCGGGCGCATCGAGCAGGCGGTTACCTTCACTGTCATAAACGTAGACACCTTCACCCTTGTTCAGCAAGGTGCGCTGGTGACCACCGAGTTTGACGATATCGTCCCAGGGATGAATGAACTGGTTATCGCGCTGCTTGAGTTCCACTGCCGTGCTCATGATGACTCTCCCGTAATCGTTATGTTTGCATAAAATGTTTTGGCATTATATTTTGTTTTCTGAATTTTGCAAATTAATTCAATAATATAGAGACCTTTGTTGACTAATTACTCAGTAATTCATAAGATCCGCCGGAACAATCGGACGGGGCTGACGTGTCCATACAGGTAACCGCAAAGAATTTCGCGAGCCGTAACCGCAAGAACCAGAGCGAATTTCGCAAGCATCAACTGATCGAAGCAACCATGGATTGCATCGACAGGCTCGGCCTGTCGCAAACCACGCTGGCACGAATTGCCGAGCGCGCCGGCGTCTCGCAGGGCAACGTCGTATTTCATTTCCACAACAAGGAGACGCTACTCGACCAGACCCTGCGCCATCTCGACGAGGAGTACAAATCCAACTGGCAACAAGCGCTCGCCGCCTCGCCCACCGATCCCTTTTCGCAACTGCGTGCCCTGATCGAGTCATCCTTTACCGCAAAAATATGCAACCGCCGCAAGATCAGCGTGTGGTTCGCATTCTGGGGCGAGTCACGCTCACGGCCGAAGTACATGCGCGTCTGCGGCGCCAATGACAAGGCCTTTTCGGATCAGGTACTGATGCTATGCGAGGCGGTCGAAGCACAATCGGAGGCCCGCTTGAGCGCATCTACGGCCGCGCTCAGCATCGAAGGCATGATCAACGGGCTGTGGCAGAGTTTTCTTATCGGCCCACCGGGGTTCAAGCGCAGCCAGGCAATACGCGCGGTTTTTGAATTGCTTGATTCGATTTATCCGGATTGCGCGCGAAAACGCATAGCGATCGCGCAATAATGTGATCACAAATCTTGGGATTTATGCTAGCATGCGCTAAAACTATTGGTGTGACAGGCTATTCGTCATTATGATAGGGCTTTCGCCGAGGATAGTAGATGCGGCTGGCTTGTCTCGTTAAGCCAGGGTACAGACTAAAACATAATAATTGGCATAGGATTCACAACTGAAATTTATTCCCGAGGAGGAATCATGCAAAACGACACTGCTTATAAATCCACGCTGGTCGGACTGACGGCGGCAACTCTGTTCACGGTCGCGACCGTCACATCCGCGGCCGGCAAACTCAATGTCAGCAACTGGGCCGAGTACATGGCCGAGGATACGATCTCTAACTTCGCCAAGGAATACGACGTCGAAGTCACCTTTACCCCGTATGATTCCGTCGAAGCGATCGATTCGAAACTGCTCGCCGGCAGCTCGGGTTTCGATGTGGTATCCCACGCCGCATCACAGGTCGCCCGTTTGCTCAAGGGCGGTATCCTGAAAAAAATTGACAAGACCAAATTACCCAACTTCAAGCACATGAGCCCCGACGTAATGGCGAAACTGGGCCAGAAATGGGATCCCGGCCATAATTATATGGTCCCCTACATGTGGGGCACCCACGGCGTGACCTATAACAGGGAACTGGTCTTGCAAACCTATCCGGACGCGCCGATCGGAGATATCAGCATGATCCTGGATCCCAAACATATGAAGGAACTGGCCAAGTGCGGCGTCTCCTTCCTCGATTCGCCGACCGATGTCGTGCCGATGGCGCTGGCCTACCTCGGATTCGAGCCGGATTCGACCCGGAAGTCAGATTACAAAAAAGTCGAAGAACTGTTACTCAAGGTTCGCCCCTACATCAAGACCTTCGACAACTACGCCTTCCAGCGCATGCCGGAAAAGGAATTTTGCGTCGCGGTCACCTGGGGACCCGACGGACTGATGGCGATGGCAGGCGCGGAAGAAGCGAAGACCGGCGTGGTCCTCGACTTTTTCCAGCCCGCGATCTCGAATTTCTGGGTTGACGGCTGGGTTATCCCGAAGGATGCCGAGAACGTCGAAAACGCGCATCTTTTCATGAACTACTTGATGCGCCCCGAAGTTGGAGCAGCCGATAGTAGCTATTCCTGGTACGCGACCGCGAACAAGGATGCGGTGCCGATGGTCGACGAGGCGGTGACCTCGAGCACGGCCGCCTATCCAACCCCGGCACAGATTTCGACCATGTATACGATCAATCCATTGCCGCCCAAAATGGAGCGGGTACGCACCCGGACCTGGACCAACTTCAAGTCCGGCAACTAGTAACGACAAAAATCGGGGCTCTGTGCCCCGATTTTTTTTATTTCGATATTCGCCGGGGGGGAGCATATGTCCGCCATACAAAATTACGAAGACCGGCCCTGGATGGACCCGGAAGCTGAGCCTTTCATCAAGATTCAAAGCGTCAGCAAGCTTTTCGGGGACTTCGTCGCGGTCGACAGCGTCGATCTCGAAATTTACAAGGGCGAGCTGTTTTGCCTGCTCGGCGGTTCGGGTTGCGGTAAATCAACCCTGCTGCGCATGCTCGCCGGGTTTGAAATGCCCTCCTCCGGTTCGATCATGATCGATGGCGCCAACATGACCGATGTGCCGCCCTACGAGCGTCCGGTCAACATGATGTTTCAGTCCTACGCGTTGTTTCCGCACATGACCGTGGAAAAGAATGTCGCCTATGGCTTGAAGCGGGACGGGATCGCGGCGGATGAAATCGGCAAGCGCGTCGAGGAAATGCTGTCAATGGTCGAGCTGACCCAGTTTCGCAAGCGCAAGCCGCATCAACTGTCCGGCGGGCAGCAGCAACGCGTTGCGCTCGCGCGTTCGCTGATCAAGCAACCCAAGGTATTGCTGCTCGACGAGCCGCTGGGCGCGCTCGACAAACGTTTGCGCGAGCAAACCCAGTACGAACTGATGGCCCTCCAGGACCAGCTCGGCATTACCTTTGTCGTCGTCACGCACGACCAGGAAGAAGCGATGACGCTGTCGACGCGGATCGCGGTCATGGATCTCGGGCGCTTTCAGCAAATCGGCACGCCGACCGAAATTTACGAGTTTCCGAACTCGCGCCTGGTGGCGAAATTCATCGGTAACGCCAATATGTTCGAAGGCCGCGTAACCGAAAACAGCCCCGACCACGTCACCGTCGAAAGCCACGATCCCGAGTGTCAATTTTATATCGACCACGGCATGTCGATCCAGAAAGGTTCAAAGGTCTGGATCGCACTACGGCCCGAAAAGATCAATATTTCAAAAGAACCGCCGGCCAATGGCAACGCCAACGTGATCAAGGGCATGGTGCACGATATCGGCTACCTCGGCGGCACCTCGACTTACCGGGTGCAGATCGGCGATGGCCGTATCGTCGAAATCACGTCGCCCAACCAGGTACGCCCGAAAGACGGCACCCCGCCGATCGACTGGGATCAGGAAGTCTACCTGAGCTGGCATGCATCGAGTTCGGTGGTACTGAACAAATGAATACCGAGGCCGGACTAGAGGCCGGAAGCGGGGCGGAAGTAAGTGGGAGCATGCTGGCCAACTGGGCCAACCATGTAATACACCATCACTGGCGCACGCTGGTGTTGCTGGTGCCGTTCATCTGGCTGCTGATTTTCTTTCTCGCGCCGTTTTTCATCGTCTTCAAGATCGCTTTCGCCGAAGCCGTCATCGCGAGCCCGCCGTATACGCCGATGATCGAATGGGTGGACGAAGGCATCATGCACATCCGCGTCGTGATCGACAATTTCGCCTACCTGTGGGAAGACGACCTGTACGTCAACACCTACCTGAATTCGGTCAAGATATCAACCATCTCGACCATCCTGTGCCTGTTGATCGGCTACCCGATGGCCTACGCGATCGTACGCTCGAGTCATACCACCAAGCATATCCTGCTGATGCTGATCATCCTGCCGTTCTGGACTTCGTTCCTGCTTCGCGTCTACGCGTGGATGGGCCTGCTCGCCGACCAGGGACTGATCAACGACATTTTGACCTGGTTCGGCCTCGAGCCGGTACGCATGCTCTACACCCAGTTCGCGGTCTATGTCGGCATCGTTTATACCTACTTGCCGTTCATGATCCTGCCGCTCTACGCCAACATGGAAAAACTCGACTGGACCCTGCTCGAAGCGGCGGCCGATCTCGGCGCCAGACCGGCGACCACCTTTGTCACGGTGACCCTGCCGGCGACCATCCCGGGCATCGTCGCCGGCGCGTTACTGGTGTTTATTCCGGCGACCGGCGAGTACGTTATCCCGGATCTACTCGGCGGCGGTAACGTATTGATGATCGGCCGCGTGCTGTACAACGAGTTCAACGCCAATATCGACTGGCCGGTGGCCTCCGCGGTGGCGATCGCGTTGCTGCTGGTACTGGTATTGCCGATGATGCTTTACCAGCACATGCAGGGCAAGGAGACGGAGTCCAGATGAATACCGGCAAGCGTTCCAAGTTCCTGTTCAGCACCATATGCTTCGGCATGGCGTTCCTGTATATCCCGATATTCCTGCTGATCGTCTATTCATTCAACGCGTCCAAGATCGTACCGGTGTGGGGCGGTTTTTCGACCCGCTGGTACGGGGTCTTGTTTGAAAGCGAAGAAATCTGGGCATCGGTGGCGTTAAGCCTCAAAATCGCGTCGGTGAACGCCTGCTTTGCCACTCTGCTCGGCACCCTCGCGGGCCTCGCATTGGTGCGTTTCGGCAGCTTCAAGGGCCGCACCCTGTTCAGTGGCATGATTTCCGCGCCGCTGGTGATGCCGGAAGTTATTACCGGGCTGTCGCTGCTGCTATTGTTTATCACGCTCAAGGAATTTATCGGCTGGCCCGATTCGCGTGGCTTCAACACGATCACGATCGCGCATATTACCTTTTCGATGGCTTACGTCGCGGTCATCATTCAGTCGCGGCTCGCCGGTATGGCGCAGGACCTGGAAGAAGCCGCGGAAGACCTCGGCGCCAGGCCTTTTCGCATACTTACCGACATTACCCTGCCGCTGCTCGCACCCGGCATGGTCGCCGGCTGGCTGCTCGCGTTTACGCTGTCGCTCGACGACCTGATTATCGCGAGCTTTGTCTCCGGCCCCGGCGCGGTGACTCTGCCGATGCTAATTTACTCGCGCGTGAAGCTCGGCTTGAGACCCGACATCAACGCGCTGGCGACGATCATTATCCTGGCGGTCGCGATCGGAGTTCTACTCGCCGCATGGATCATGTTCCGCCAGCAAAAACAACGCGAGCTGGAACTGAAGATGAGCGAGGAGTCCTAACCCGCATCGCTCACCGCCATACCGCTCGTATACCAGCAGGCGGATAACCGGGTAATCACCGCCAGCCCGTGATAACCAGCCGTGCAAACGGCGGGTTCTCGCTCATCCCCGACGGGCGGATAATTATCCGGGTACGACAATTGACATTGTATATTTTTGTGATCACAATTGCGGGCTTTCAATTTCCGGCGTGTCAGTCCATTGCAGGCGACAGGTCGGACAGCAACGGAAATACCATTTAAAACCGCTCGTTGAAGGCCATGAGAGACTGGATCGAAAAAAATCACGTGACCGAGGTGGAATGTATTGTTCCCGACCTTGCGGGCGCGGCGCGCGGCAAGATCATGCCGGCCTCGAAATTTAGCGACTCGACCACGCTGCGCATGCCGCAGTCTGTTTTCATGCAGTCGGTTACCGGCGATTACCCTGACATCACTGACCAGCTCAATCCAATCGACATCGACATGGTGCTGCGGCCCGACCCCTACACGATTCGCATGCTGCCCTGGGCCAGGGAACCCTCGGCCCAGGTCATGCACGACTGCTACGACATGGAAGGCAAGCCGGTCGAGTTTGCGCCCCGCCAGGTGCTGCGCCGCGTGCTCGAATGCTACCACGCCGAAGGCTGGAAACCGGTGGTCGCACCCGAACTCGAGTTTTACCTGTTGCAACCGAACCTGGATCCCAAAAACTCGCTGCTGCCCCCGGTCGGACGCACCGGCAGGCCGGAACGCGGTGGACAATCGTTCAACATCGACGCGGTTAACGAGTTCGACCCGATGTTCGACGACATGTATGACTTTTGCGAGGGCCAGTGTCTCGAAATCGATACCCTGATCCACGAGGAAGGCATGGGACAGATGGAGATAAACCTGCTGCACGGTGATCCGCTGGAGCTCGCCGACCAGGCCTTTTTGTTCAAGCGCACGGTACGCGAATCGGCCTTGCGTCACGATCTCTACGCCACCTTCATGGCGAAACCGATGGAAGGTCAACCCGGTAGCGCGATGCACATACACCAGAGCGTCGAGGATATCGACAGCGGCGAAAATATCTTCTCGACGCCAGAGGGTATGCCCAATGACTTGCTGCTCAGCCATATCGCCGGCCTGCAACGCTACCTGCCCGAGGCGATGGCGTTGATGACCCCCTACGTCAATTCCTATCGCCGCATCGTCAGGGAAATGTCGGCGCCGATAAATTTCCACTGGGGCTTCGACAACCGCACCACCGGCTTTCGCATACCGGAAAACAACCCCGGGTCGATGCGCATCGAAAATCGCATCGCCTCGGCCGACGTAAACCCCTATCTCGCGATTGCGACCTCGCTCGCCTGTGGATACATCGGCATGAAACAGGGATTGAAACCAGGCGAGGCGCTGCAGGGCAGCGCCTACGACGAACCCATCCAGCTGTCCCGGCACTGGTACGACTCATTGCAACGGCTTGCCGACTGCAGGGAACTCCGCGAAGTCCTGAGCGATTCCTTCGTCGACGTCTACGTTGCCGTCAAGGAAGTCGAGTTCGACAATTTTCTCAACGTCATCAGCCCCTGGGAACGGGAGCATCTACTATTGAAAGTGTGAGGTGAACACTATGAATCAAACCAGTACCGCTAATATGAGCAGCACCGAAATGTGGCAAAGCATGGATGGGCACCACCTGCATCCCTTCACCAACCCGAACGATCTTCTGCAAAAGCCGCCGCGGATCATCGAATCGGCGCGGGGCGTTTACCTGACCGATTCGGAGGGCAATGAATTGCTCGACATGATGGCGGGGCTGTGGTGCGTAAACATGGGATACGGGCAGCAGGATATAATCGACGCGGCAACGGCGCAGATCAACCAGTTGCCCTACTACAATGCTTTCTTCAAGACTTCGACACCGCCGGCGGCCGAGCTGTCGGCGTTACTGGCCGAAATTTCCCCGGCGCACATGCACCACGCGTTTTTCACCAGCTCCGGCTCGGAAGCCAACGATACCGTGCTGCGCCTGGTCTGGCGTTACTGGGACCTGCTCGGCAAGCCTGAGAAGCGGGTCGTCATCAGCCGCAAGAACGCCTATCACGGCAGCACGATCGCGGCATCGAGCCTGGGCGGCATGGCCGATATGCACGCACAGGGCGGCATCATTCCCGACATCGTGCACGTCGACGAACCCAACTGGTTTGCGAGGCGTTGCGAACTCGGCGGCGATCTCGATCGTGAAGAGTTCGGCCGCCAGGTCGCACAGTCGCTCGCCGACAAGATCGAGGAACTCGGCGTCGACAAGGTTGCCGCCTTCATCGCCGAACCGATCCAGGGCGCCGGTGGCGTCATCGTGCCACCCGATAGCTACTGGCCGGAAGTCAAAAAGATTTGCCGGCACTATGGCATTCTGCTGGTCGCCGACGAAGTAATTTGCGGTTTCGGCCGCACCGGTGAATGGTTTGGAACGAACTACTACGATCTGAAACCCGACCTGATGCCGATTGCCAAGGGCCTGTCATCCGGATACCTGCCAATCGGCGGCGTCATTGTCGCGGACCACATCATGGAAGTACTGATCAGCCAGGGCGGTGAGTTCAACCACGGCTACACCTACTCCGGTCACCCGGTCTGCGCCGCGGTCGCCATCGCCAACCTCAAGCTGATGATCCGCGAAAACATCCTGCAAACCGTGCGCGAATCGACGGCGCCCTACCTGCAATCTCGCCTGCGCGAACTGGGCGAGCACCCGCTCGTCGGTGAAGTACGCGGCGTTGGTATGTTCGGTGCCCTCGAACTGGTCAAGGATAAGGACAACTACATCAAGTTCCACAAGGATACCGGCGCCGGCATCATCTGCCGTGAATTCTGTTTCGAGAACAACCTGGTGATGCGCGCGGTCGGCGATTCGATGATTATTTCACCGCCATTGATACTGCAACAGGCCGATATCGACGTGTTCGTCGAGCGCGCCTGGAAATGCCTCGATCTGACGCAAAAAGCGATCGCATGACGGCGGCTGTATGGTATTCAAACTGGTTCAGGACAAAAGCGACAACGACGATCATCCGAATTCATACTACAGCGCGAGTCAGAATCGGAAACTGTCGCTAGGCCCGCTCGATGGTTCGCGGCGTGCCGACGTCTGTATCGTCGGCGGGGGCTATACCGGGCTGTCGTCGGCCCTGCACCTGGCTGAACGCGGTTACGATGTGGTTCTGCTGGAAGCGCGCAGGCCTGGCTGGGGCGCCTCCGGGCGCAATGGCGGGCAACTCTGCAGCGGTCAGCGCAAGGATCAGATCGAACTCACCGAAATGGCCGGCGAGGATGCGGCACGCCAGCTCTGGGAGCTGGCCGAAGCCGCCAAGGATCTGGCGAAGCGCCTGATCGCCGACCATGACATCGATTGCGACCTCAAGCCCGGGATCGCCCATCCAGACCATAAGCCCGGGTATGCAAATGATACCCGTGAATACGTCGACTACCTGCAACGACACTACGACTACGAGCAGATCGCCTATCTCGAGCGCGACGCCATGGCCAAACTGGTCGGCAGCGACAGCTATTACGGCGGCAGTCTCGATATGGGCGCCGGCCACCTGCACCCGCTCAACTATGCGCTCGGCCTCGCCGATGCCGCAATCGGCGCGGGCGCCCGCCTGTACCAGTCAACCGTGGTTGAAAATTACCGGGAAGGCAGCCCCAACCGTGTCGTAACCAATCGGGGCAACGTCGAGGCCGATCACATCGTGCTCGCCTGCAACGGCTATCTCGGCAAACTCGAGCGGCGTGTGTCCGCCAAGATCATGCCCATCAACAATTTCATGGTCGCCACCGAACCCCTGAGCGATGACCAGCTCAAGACCATCAACCCGCGCGATGTCGCGATCGCCGATTCGCGTTTTGTCGTCAATTACTACCGCCTTTCGGCGGATGGGCGCATGCTCTTCGGCGGCGGCGAAAACTATCGCCAGAATTTCCCCGGCGATATCGCCGGCTTCGTGCGTAAGCCGATGCTACAGGTTTACCCGCAGCTCGCCGAAACGCGCATCGACTATGCCTGGGGTGGAACTCTCGCGGTGACCTTGAACCGCATGCCGCATTTCGGCCGCCTGGGCCAACACAGCACCTACTTTGCACAGGGCTACTCCGGGCAGGGTGTGGCCATGGCGACGCTGGCGGGCAAACTGCTGGCAGACGCGATCGCCGGCGAGGCCGAAAGTTTCGATCTGTTCGGCACCATTCCGACGCGCGACTTTCCCGGTGGTGACCTGTTGCGGTGGCCGGGGCTGGTGCTCGGTATGAGCTACTACGCGTTGCGGGACCGATTGTAATGCGATGATCCGGTTGCAGGTCAAGCCGGCTTTCGCGGCCCTGTTGCAAGCCCACGACCTCGGCAACTACCGGCAGCTGATGCAGACCTCGAAAGGCAGGGTTGTCGAGGAAGACAGCCTGCGCGATGTGCGTTGCCTGGACCTGGATGGGCAGGCATTCTATCTGAAGCGGACGCACTCGGAAAAAGCGCTCTCGGCCCTGGAAAGCTATGGACGGGGGCGGCTCGCGCACAGCAAGCCCTTCAAGGAGATGCTCCAGTTCAAGCACCTGGCAAGGCTCGGATTTGACGTCGCCGAAATCGTCGCCACGGGTGAAGAGCTGCACTACGGTATTCCGCAACGCGGTTTTATCATGACGCGGGAAGTCGAGGGCCGGGACCTGGCGCTGGTCTACCGGGCGGCCGATGACACGGAGCGCTGCCACATCCTCAGATATTTTGGATCGTTACTGGGTCGATTGCACGCAGGCGGCTTCTACGGTTCAACCCGTCTGAAAGACATCATTTACGCCGGCGTGGCGGGCGACTCACCGAAACTGACGCTCATCGATCGCGAAACCAGAAACCCCTACCCCAAACGCGCCACCGCGAAACGCGTAACTTCCAGGTTATTGTTCAATATTCGGCGCCAGGCGCAACAGGGGGAAGTATTCAGCGAGCGCGAGTGGCACAGTTTCTGCGAGGCTTATTGCCAGTCCCTGTCTCACCGGCTTGCATTCGACCCCGAAGCATTACTCGCCAGCATCCTGGCCATGCTGGAACGCATGGGTAAGCACGTGCAACCGGGCTAGCCCGCGGACACTTTCCCGGGGAGGTTCTCGCAGAGGCGCCGAGATCGCTGAGCGCGCTGAGGATTAAAGAGGTTGTCGAAATCTGAATTAGAGATGCACCGGCACCCACCCCCCCAGCATGCCCTCCGCGTTCTCTGCGATCTCGGCGCCTCTGCGAGAACCTTACCGGGCAATGCTTCTTCGTGAAACCGCTGAAGTGAAATGCGGGCCAGAATCAGTTCAGGGCTTTCAGGGCGAGCATTTGCTCGACCAGGATGTCATCCTGCAACTGCAGGTGGTAGCCCTGGTTTTGCAGGTTTTCAAGCACTTCGCCGCTATCTTCCCTGGCGAGCTCACGACCCAGCGTCAAATCGAAGCTGAAGCTGAATTGGGGAGGGCCGAAAACGTGTAACAGATCCGCGGGAATCACCGAGAAATCGTCTTTTTCGACCAGGTAAAGATAGGTATCGAGCTTTCGGTTACTGCGATAGATATGACACAACATGTTGGCGTAGCGATTTTGAGTAGGCGACATTTTAACACCAAAGAAAGGGCCGGACTATCTGTCCGGCCCCAGGTTTAACAAGCTTAGCTGGTCGCGCTGGTAAACTCGGGATAGGCTTCCATACCGCATTCCGAGAGATCCACGCCATCGTATTCCTCTTCCTCGCTGACGCGTATGCCCATTACCCTATTGAGCACGAACCATGCGATAAAGCTGGCAACGAATACCCAGGCGAATATGGTCACGGCGCCGATAATCTGACCACTGAAGCTGGAAGCATCGTTAGTCACCGGGACCAGCAACAGTCCGAGCAGACCGACAACGCCATGCACCGAGATCGCGCCGACCGGATCGTCGATTTTCAGCTTGTCCAGCGTCACGATACTGAAGACCACCAGCACGCCGCCCATGCCACCGAACAGGGTGGCCAGCAGCGGGGTCGGAGTCAACGGCTCAGCGGTAATCGCGACGAGACCGGCCAGGGCGCCGCAGACGAGGAAGTAAAAAGTATCGATTGCGTACTGTAACTGAAAAATCTGGTCTTCCATGAAGCCCTCCTAAAGTGCCGCCGGGCCGGATTCGCCCGTACGAATACGAACAACCTGCTCCAGTTCGGTGATGAATACCTTGCCGTCACCGATCTTGCCGGTATTGGCGCTGCTGGTAATCACCTCGATGGCCTGGTCGACCAGGTCATCGCCGATGGCGACCTCGAGTTTGACCTTGGGTAGAAAGTCGACCACGTACTCGGCGCCTCGATATAGTTCGGTATGTCCCTTCTGGCGCCCAAATCCCTTGACCTCCGAAACGGTCAACCCCTGCACCCCAATTTCGCCGAGCGCCTGGCGTACGTCGTCGAGCTTGAATGGCTTGACAATCGCAGTAATGATTTTCATGAATTTCTCCGATTAATTTCGGACCCGATTTTGGCGGCTCTGGGAAAACACGCAAATTCCCGTTACTATTGGCTCACTGAACACCTGATTTGCACCGATGCTGTGCACAATCCGCCACCAACGCACCAAAACAGGGATAACATGATTGATAATCAAACCATCAACCGCCTTTCCGCAAAGATCAATGAACTATTGCCTCCGGGCTTGCGGCAGGCCAGGGAAGATTTCGATGCACGCCTGAAAATCTTGTTACAACAGCAACTTGCCAATTATGAAATGGTGAGTCGAGAGGAATTTGATATCCAGGCGCGGGTGCTGGCGCGAACCCGCGAAAAGCTCGAAATTATCGAAGCCCGCCTGAAGGAGCTTGAGAAAACACTGGATTGATGGCTTCGAAGGGGACAGATTTGAAATCTGTCCCCGGTGGTAGCAGGCTATCAGTCTTCTTTTGGCGCGCCGGTGTTTATGCCGAATAGCATATAAGGCGGGCACCAGCGCAGCAGTGCGGTAAGCAGCAACACGACACCCACCACAGGCAGAACGATGCCGAGTGTGCCTTCGAGCAGGCCCAGCGGCCAGCTTGCGATCAGTGCTATGCCGACAATGGCGCGGATGCCGCGATCGACGGTCCCTATATTTGCTTTCATGATGTTCTCCAGTCCGAGTCAGGAGCGGGGCAGCCACAACGCGGCCCCGCCAGGTAGATATTTTACTCCGCGGGAGCCGCCACTGCAGCATCGGTCACGGTTTGTGTAGCAAAATAGTTCTCCCGGTTCATCATAATGCATCCCGGGTCTTCCTCAATCGTCGCCGGAACCGGTACGATTTTATGCTAGACTGGCGCGCAGGACGCGGGAAGCGTCTTCAAGGCGGTTGTTTGTTAAACCAGTTTTATCAGAGGAAGGATCCTGTCATGTCACTCACCCAGCTTGTTACCCGTGCTCAACTCGGTATCGACGCCTTCGAAGTTCGCGTCGAAGTACACATATCCAACGGGCTACCCGCCTTTAGAGTGGTGGGTCTGCCCGAGACCGCGGTGCGCGAAGCACGCGACCGGGTACGCTCGGCAATCCTCAATTCAGGGTTCAAATTTCCCATGCGCCGCATCACCGTCAACCTGGCGCCTGCCGACCTGCCCAAGATGGGAGGCCGCTTCGATTTATCAATCGCTCTCGGAATTCTGGCCGCCTCCGGGCAGATCGAGACATCCGCACTGAAAACGATCGCCTGCTTCGGCGAACTCGCACTAAGCGGAGCCTGTTGCCGGGTCGATGGTTTGCTGCCATCGCTAATCGCCTGCAAGCAGGCCGGCCAGGCCGTTATCATCCCACAACAGAACGGCGCCGAAGCGAGCCTGTTGCACGATCTGCCAACGAGCCTCGCCAGTTCGCTGGCGCAGATCTGCAATAGCCTCAATGGCGGCGAGGCCCTGCCCGGACCCGAGCCCGAACCGATCTGCGCGTATAAACCAGCCTTGCAGCGCGACGATCTGGCCGACGTGTACGGTCAACACCAGGCCAGGCGCGCGCTTGAAATAGCTGCCGCCGGCGGACATCACATGCTGATGATGGGGCCACCCGGAACCGGGAAGAGCATGTTGGCGCAACGCCTGGTATCGATTCTGCCGCCGATGAGCGAGGACGAAGCAATGAGCAGCGCCAGCATACGCTCGATCTGTCAACAGCCGGTAAATCCGCAGAACTGGCGACAACGCCCCTTTCAGTCTCCACACCACACGGTATCGAGTATTGCCCTGGTCGGTGGCGGCAGCTATCCGAAGCCCGGAGAAATCTCACTGGCGCACAACGGCGTATTGTTCCTCGATGAACTCACCGAGTTCGACCGGCGCTCTATCGAGGTTCTGCGGGAACCACTCGAGAGCGGACGCATCCACGTTTCACGCGCCGCGGGCAAGGCCGAATTCCCGGCGTGCTTTCAACTCATCGCGGCAATGAACCCCTGCCCGGGCGGCTGCGAATCGATCGCGACCTGTGAATGCTCACCGGAACGGTTAAACCGGTACCGTCACAAGTTATCGGCGCCGCTGCTCGATCGCATCGACATTCAAATCGAACTGGGGAGGCTCGAGCCACACCAGTTGCTGGCGGAAAAAGCGAAATTTGCCGAAACCAGCGCCACGGTCCAGGAGCGCGTGGTGGAGGCCCGTCAACGCCAATTTGAGCGTCAGGGTTGCCTCAATGCACACCTCGACAATCGCAAGCTACAGCAGGTGTGCAAGCTCGACCATAAAACCGAGGAGCGACTGGTACGCGCCATCGACAAGCTCCGACTCAGCGCTCGCAGTTACCACAAGCTGCTGAAACTCGCGCGCAGCATCGCGGATCTCGGCCACCGCCAGGGCATCGTTGAAGCACATCTCACTGAAGCCATCGGCTATCGCCAGCAGGACAGGCGACGAACATAAAAAAGGCGGAGACTATCGTCGGTAAAGACGCACTTCGCAAAAATTATTTGTCGATTCAGTTTAATCCGCGGCGCTATGGTTTACAATCACGAGCCAGCCCTGCCCGGCTGCAACAGAAAGATCATGCGCTCGTAGCTCAGATGGATAGAGTGTTGGCCTCCGAAGCCAAAGGTCGTGGGTTCGACTCCCGCCGAGCGCGCCATTTTTCTTATATTGGCAGAAACACCAGAAAATGGGAGAAAACGGAAACCCGTTACAAATCACTGTAGTAGTGATTGAACTGATATTTGATATTAATATCACTTCGGATTT
>JAAEPH010000314.1 GCA_024232855.1 Gammaproteobacteria bacterium | reverse complement strand
CTGATCTTGCCTTTTACGTCAATGCCATGTCTGCTTCGGACACTAGCAGTCAATAATGCCTCATCTGCAGTTGCAACAACCCGGTGAAAAATCCGGTCCCAAATCAAGCTCGATTTTCGATATAACTCTCTGATTATTCTCAACTTTCTGGTATAATCGACGCATCTTTAACTACACGGAAGTTGATCATGAATAGTCCCGCCGCCAGCGTCCCCCAGGTGTCCGAATTACCCAATTCACTGGCCCGCGCGGATGCGCTCGAAGCCGAAATCACCGAGCTGTGCGCCCATATCAATGCGGCCAGTTACCGATTGTTGCAACTCGTCGCCGAACTCGACGACGAAGCCCCCTGGGGCGCCTGGGGACTCGCTTCCTGCGCCCACTGGCTCAACTGGCGCTGCGGCATCGGTATGAACGCGGCGCGGGAAAAGGTCCGCGTCGCACATGCGCTCAAACCGTTAGCGCATATCTCCGCGGCGTTTGCCTCGGGTGAGCTCAGCTTTTCCAAGGTGCGTGCCGTGACCCGAATCGCCGAACCGGAGAACGAAAAGGAACTGCTCGAACTCGCGCGTTACGCCACCGCCGCGCAGGTCGAAAAACTGGTGCGCGCCTACCCGCGTGTCGGGCGCCTCGAAGAACGCGAGCGCGCCACCGCGCAACACGCCTGCCGTGAGTTGACTTATTACTACGATGACGACGGCAGCCTCGTGATTCGCGCCCGGTTACCGGCTGAAGAAGGCGCGGTCGTACTGCAGGCGCTCAACGCCGCGATGGATGCGCAAGAACGTGATGAACAATCCGAAGACGTTACCGCGGTAACGCCCGCGGCAGAGGATCGGTTTGCACAACGTCGTGCCGACGCGCTGACGACGATGGCGGAAACCACGCTGCGCCATGGTCCCGGGCGGCTGTCTACGGGAGACCGTTACCAGGTCGTGGTGCACGTTACCGCGGAAACGCTCACTGACGACGACAGCGACGGCCGCTGCGAACTCGATGATGGTCAACGACTGGCGCCGGATACGTTGCGCCGCATCGCCTGCGACGGCAGCCTGCTGCGGATAATCGATGATGCCTCAGGCAATCCGCTCGACATCGGCCGCAAAACACGCGCGGTACCGCCGGCAATGCAGCGGGCTCTGCGATCCCGAGACGGCGGATGTCGCTTTCCTGGGTGCACCCATGACCGTTTCGTCGATGCGCACCACATCCGGCACTGGGCCGACGGCGGTGAAACCTCGATTGACAATCTTTTGACTCTGTGCCGGCGTCACCACCATCTCGTGCACGAAGGCGGATTCGGTCTCGAGAAGATCGCCGACGGGCGCATTCGTTTCACGCGGCCCGATGGCCGGGTCATTGACGATCAGCGCCGGCTTCCCGGCGGAACCATCGAAGCATTGCGCTGCGGTAATCGGCGGTCCGGCCAGGCCATCGACGCATCGTCGTGGATCATTCCAGCCGATGAACTGGACTACGACATCGCCATCGGCGGATTGTTGTCGCTGAGACAAAAGCGGCTATCGCCCGAGACGATAACCGCCTGAGTGGATGATGGCGCGGCGGAGTGAAAGTGTCTGTCCCATCGGAGTGGTCCCATCGGAGTGGTCAAGTATAGAAATGACATGGTCTAATAGATTGATACCACCCAGTTAAGAGATAATGAAACTTAACCGAGGAAACGATTGATGACAACAAGAAAGAAATATTCAAAAGAATTCAAACTGGATGCAGTCAGTCTGGTTACTGATCAGGGTTACAGCCGGGCCGAGGCGGCACGAAGCCTGGGTCTCAATGCCAATATGTTGTGTCGTTG
>JAAEPH010000313.1 GCA_024232855.1 Gammaproteobacteria bacterium | reverse complement strand
GGCTGCAATAGCGACGATGTGATCGAGTGGCTATTTTCAGACGGCCGTCGTATAGAGAGCACCAATCAATTCATCCATCAATTGGCACACCAATTGAATAATCATGGGGGGTCAATTGATCGCCTGATGCTGTCGCTACTGACGCTCAACCCGCAAATCATCGGCACCACAGAAGCCTGGCTAAAGTCAACCGACAAGACCACACCCGTGGGCGCGTCTCACGACGTACGTGGCACCGATCGTTTCATCGGCAGTCCGCTGCAGACGATTTACGAAACCCACAAACGCGTTCGCCAGCGACTGAACAACCTCCCGGAAGACGCGCACAGTGCGTATACCGAACTGGCCGAAGACGGCTTTACCGCCTACCTGGCTTGACCGGTGTTGTTCGGTGAAACCACCAGTCCCGGCGCCGCGATCATCATCAGCACCCGGGGAAAAGATGGTTTCAGCGATCATGGCATCGAAAGTTTTCGAAAGATACGGGATTTCCTTGCGCCGATTATCGAGGTGCATG
>JAAEPH010000312.1 GCA_024232855.1 Gammaproteobacteria bacterium | reverse complement strand
TTCGGATATTTCCTTGTGAAATCAATATACTGCGCGATCTTTGCGCATATTTATGAATTCTCCGGGCTAAATCAATCGCTCGCCTCATGGCGCCTACTTTTGGTGCACATCTTTTTCGCGCCCTACTGCGTTTTCTAGGTTCAAAGTATGTGATCAATATCTTGGCTGGAGGCTTCGGTTATGTTATTTTCCCGTCACGGAGAAAACTATAAAACTCCTTTATCGGTCGGAACGATTTATAAGAGGGATATTAGCCCGCGAAAATCACACCGGCACTTCATCAAAATAATATCAATTAGAGAGAGTGATCAATGAAACTTTTTAAAACGCTGGCTGTATCCGCAGCCGTTGCACTTGCGTCTACGTCAGGTGTTGCGAATGCAGGTACGCTACAAGATGTAAAAGCCCGCGGCGAACTTAACTGCGTGGTATCAACCGGTGTCGCCGGTTTTGCTGCTCCTGACGACGCAGGTCGTTGGGCTGGTTTCGACGTCGATTTTTGTCGAGCAACCGCCGCCGCTGTGCTGGGGGACCCGAATAAGGTCAAGTTTATCCCGACTACCGGTAAGACTCGTTTTACCGTGTTGAACTCAGGCGAAGGTGATTTGCTTTATCGCAACACCACCATCACCATGAGTCGCGACGTGGATCTGAAACTGACATTTCTGGGTGTCAACTACTACGATGGTCAAGGTTTCATGGTGCCCAAGGCGCTCGGCGTAACCTCCTCCAAACAACTCGACGGCGCTTCGGTCTGCATCGGGACAGGTACTACGACCGAGTTGAATCTCGCCGACTATTTTCGTGCGAACAAGATGAGTTACGAGCCGGTAGCGATCGAGACCAACGAAGAAGGGCAAGTAAACTACCTCGCAGGACGTTGCGACGTTTACACCACGGACGCGTCAGGTCTGGCCGCTACGCGTGCTACTTTCGAGCACCCGAGCGCTCATGTGATTCTACCGGAAATTATTTCCAAGGAACCCCTCGGGCCAGCCGTTCGTCAGGGCGACGATGAATGGGCTGACGTTACCCGTTGGGTGTTGAATGTTCTGATCGCGGCCGAGGAAGCGGGAATCACCCAGGCCAATGTCAAGGGTCACGCCAATAAAGCCGGTAGTAACGTGGATATTAACCGTATGGTTGGTACCGAGGGCAAATTTGGCGAAATGATCGGACTCGACAAGCAATGGGCGGTACGCGCGATTTCCGCGGTAGGCAACTACGGTGAGATTTTCGAGCGCAACATCGGTGTCAATACACCGCTGGGCCTCGCTCGCGGCTTGAACGCCCAATGGACTAATGGTGGCATTCTTTACGCACCTCCGGTTCGTTAAACTGTAGTAATGAAGCGGCGGTTTTACGACCGCCGCTTCACTATATCAAGGCGATACGAGATGACTGATTTTCCGGGGACATACTTAAAATGACGGAAGCAACCAAATCCGGCAATCCATCACTTTTCTATAGCCTGTTTTTTGACAAGGAGCTGCGTTCAGTCACGATACAGGTTATTACGATGGCCTTGATCATCGCCTTTTTCTTTTTCATTGTCAGCAACGCAATCACAAACCTTGAAACCATCGGAAAGGGTTATAGCTTTAACTTCCTTTGGGATGCTTCGAACTACGATATCAATCAAACCCTGATCGAGTACAACTCTCAAAGCCCGCACTGGCGAGCTGCCGTAGTCGGCATAATTAATACCCTGCTGGTTGCGGTCGCCGGCATTATTCTCTCGACCATTGTCGGCTTTCTGCTCGGCGTGTTACGCCTGTCCAGCAACTGGCTGATCAACCGCGTCGTCTACGTTTACATCGAATACGTGCGCAACGTGCCGGTGTTACTCCATATCCTGCTGGTACACGGGATCGTCGTGAATACGCTGCCCATCCCGAAAAACGCGTTGATGGCCTTCGACGGCGCCCTGTTCCTGACCAATCGCGGCTTTTATACGCCTAAACCCTTGTTTGAACCCGCCATGTGGGCGGTATTGATTGCTTTCGTAATCGGCATTGGGTTCACCATCTGGTTTAAAGGTTATGCCAAGAAAGTTCAGGACGGGACCGGTAAAATATACCCCGTTTTCTTCATCAGCCTGGGGGCGATCATTGTCTTTCCGATCCTCGTCTATTTTCTGGCCGGTTCACCGATTAACCTTGAATATCCCGCGCTCAAAGGTTTTAACTTCAAGGGCGGGCTGGTCTTAAGGCCTGAATTTGTGGCCCTGTGGATAGCTTTGTCGCTGTATACTGCTGCCTTCATCGCGGAAATTGTACGTGCCGGTATCCAGGCTATCAGTCACGGCCAGACCGAGGCCGCGTTCGCGCTCGGCATCAAGCCCAGCCGCACCATGCAGTTGGTTATCATTCCGCAGGCCTTGCGTGTCATCATTCCTCCGCTTTCCAGTCAGTATCTCAACATCACCAAGAATTCGTCGCTCGCGATTGCGATCGGATACATGGATATTGTCGCGACCATCGGCGGAATATCCTTGAATCAGACGGGGCGCGAAATGGAGTGTATGACCATCGTACTGGCTATTTACCTGGCCTTTTCGTTGATGATATCGGCGTTTATGAACTGGTATAACAAACGTATGAAACTGGTGGAGCGCTAAGATGAGTACTGAAATATCTCACATCGCGGGCGAACACCCCGACCTGCCGCCTCCGGCCACGGAAGTCGGCGTTATCGGCTGGATTCGCCACAACCTGTTTTCTTCAACCACCAACATCGTCGTTACCGTGCTGACGATTTATCTCCTCTACATCATCCTGCCACCGATGCTGAACTGGATTTTCTTCGACGCGGTATTCTCGGCCGACTCGCGCGACGATTGCCGCGCCATCGCCAAGGCGGCCGGCGAAGAGCTGGGGGCTTGCTGGGCTTTTATCGGTAAACGCTTCCAGATATTTGTTTACGGGTTTTATCCCGTGGAAGAGCGTTGGCGTGTCAACCTGTCATTCATCATGATGATCGCCGCACTGGTCCCGGTACTGTTTGATAATATTCCCAATCGCAAGCTCGGGTTATGGTATTCGTTAATTGCACCGGTCATCATTTGCTGGCTGTTGATTGGTGGCATGGGTCTTACACCGGTGCCCACCGACAAGTTCGGCGGATTCATGCTCACGCTTACCATCGGTGTTACCGGTATTGTCGGTTCCTTACCCATCGGTATCGCGCTCGCGCTCGGACGGCAGTCTCACATGCCCGCGTTGCGCATGGTCTGCGTTGCGTTTATCGAGTTCATCCGCGGTGTACCGCTGATAACGCTGCTGTTTGTCGCCTCGACCATGTTGAATTATTTTCTACCACCGGGTACGACCTTCGACCTTCTGCTGCGCGTATTGATCATGGTGACACTGTTTTCGTCGGCCTATATTGCCGAGGTCATCAGAGGTGGTTTACAGGCCATACCCAAGGGGCAGATCGAGGCCGCCGACTCGATGGGATTGAAATACTGGCAATCGATGCGATTGATTATTTTGCCACAGGCCCTGAAGATTTCGATCCCCGGGATCGTGAATACCTTCATCGGCCTGTATAAAGATACTACTCTCGTCATCATTATTGGCCTGTTCGATCCGCTCGGTATGGGACGTGCATCGCTGGCCGATACCAAGTGGCAGGGTCTGTCGACAGAGATTTACGTGTTCGTCGCGATCTTTTTCTTTGTATCCTGCTTCTCGATGGCACGGTACTCGCTTTATCTAGAAAAGAAACTCCATACCGGACATTAAAAGTTAACCAGGATATAAATTTATGAGTAGTCAATCAGAAGCTCCAAAGCTTGAAGTATCCGATGAGCTGGTCATCAAAATCAAGGAAATGCACAAGTGGTATGGTTCTTTTCATGTCATCAAAAACGTCAATCTCGATGTTTATCGGGGCGAGAGAATCGTAATCTGTGGCCCTTCCGGTTCCGGGAAATCAACCTTGATTCGTTGCATCAACCGGCTCGAGGAACACCAGCAGGGCGATATCATTGTCGACAATGTCGAGTTGACCAACGATTTGAAAAATATCGATGCGATCCGTCGCGAAGTCGGTATGTGCTTTCAGCATTTCAACCTGTTTCCACATCTGACGGTACTGGAGAATTGCGCGCTGGCGCCGATCTGGGTGAAGCAGATACCGCGCAAGGAAGCCGAGGCTACCGCGATGAAGTACCTCGAGCGGGTCAAGATTCCGGAGCAGGCTGACAAGTTCCCCGGGCAGCTGTCCGGCGGACAACAACAGCGCGTGGCCATCGCCCGCTCACTGTGCATGAATCCGCGCATCATGCTGTTCGATGAGCCGACCTCGGCGCTCGACCCGGAGATGATCAAGGAAGTGCTCGACGTCATGATCGAGCTCGCGCAGGAAGGCATGACGATGTTGTGCGTGACCCACGAAATGGGCTTCGCTAAAACGGTCGCCAACCGCGTCATCTTCATGGACGGCGGGGAAATTATCGAAGAGAACAATCCGCATGAATTCTTCGACAACCCGCAACACGAGCGCACCCAGCTGTTCCTGAGCCAGATACTCGCGCACTAATTGAATTCGTCGTCCCCGCGCAAGCGGGGACCTTACAATTCCCTGATCCCTCGGGGACAGGCATTCGTCTTTGCCCATCACGACGCCCCGCTGCCGGGATTCCCGCGCGGGCTCCGATGGGCCATCCATGGCCCGGTCCCGCGGCTATCCTGCCGCTAGCCCGCATATCTCACCAGGGGGTGGGATATGCGGGCTAGTCGCCCGCGCGGGAATCCGACAGCGGGCTTGAGAATCAACTACTGGTTTGTCCCCGAGGGTTCAGTGTGCCGGATTAACCAGGCTATCTTGCGGTTGATTGAGGTCTTGCAGGTTCAAGGCGAATAAATTATGGTGCGGCGGGTTGCGGTAAGGATTCAGGGCTTCGTTGGTAAGGATCGAATGACGACACTGTTGATAGATGATGCCGGTTGGTTGCAATCGGAGGAGATGATTCGGTCACCCAATTTCGATGCAAGACCGGGTGGCGCTCAAATAAAACTAATCGTCGTGCATGGCATCAGTTTGCCACCCGGCGAGTACGGCGGTGGCCATATTCAGAAATTTTTTTGCAATCGGCTCGATGTCGGTGCGCATCCCTACTTCGAGACGATTTGCTCGATGAAGGTATCGGCCCATTGCCTTATCGAGCGCAGCGGCAAGCTGCTGCAGTTCGTGTCCTTTCTGGATCGCGCCTGGCATGCCGGTGAATCGGAGTGGTGTGGCGAATCCGCCTGTAATAATTTTTCGATCGGCATCGAACTCGAGGGTTGCGATGACCAGGCCTATACCGAAGCGCAGTATTTGAGCCTGGCCGAGCTGGTCGCCAGTTTGCGCGTGAACTACCCACGGATCGAAGCGGATTCAGTTACCGGCCACAGCGATATCGCTCCCGGGCGCAAGACCGATCCCGGGCCGGTATTCGACTGGGCCAAACTCAGAAAGTACCTGGCCGGTTAAACGGTTCAAGAAAAGGTTCTCGCGGAGGCGCAAAGGCGCAGGGAAGCGCGGAGAAAGGAATAGGGAAGGTTCTCGCGGAGGCGCGGAGGCGCGGGGACACGCAGAGAGGCACGAGGTTGTCGTAATTTGGAGAGAGAGGCCCGGCACCCACCCTGTAAAATATCCTCTGCGAACCCCTGCGTCTCTGCGCCTCCGCGAGAACTTCTCTGGCAAACTCAGTCTTCGAGCGCGACCCACTGGTCGTTGACATAGGCTTCGAGGGGCCTGTAGCGACGCTTGTAGCTCATCTTGCCGCAGTTGCGAATCCAGTAGCCGAGATACAGGTATTCGAGGTCGCGCGAACGAGACTCCTCGATCTGGTTCAGAATCGCATAATGCCCGGGACTGCGGTCCGCGTAATCGGGGTCGAAAAAAATATAAACCGCGGACAGGCCGCTATCGGTAATATCACAGACCGCAACTGCAATCAGTATGCGGTTGAGGCGGTATTCGAAGAACAGCGTGTCGGTCCAGTCACAGATGAGAAAGCGGTGATAGTCGGATTTGCTGGGATTGGCCATACTCCCTTCGTCATGGCGGCTGTTGATATAACGCCGGTACAGATCGAAGTGCTCGTCGCGAAAGCGGCCGGGAATAATACCGATGCGGATGTCCGAATTACGGCGCATCACGCGTTTCTCATTGCGTGAGAAACGATGGTTTTTTACCGGTACGCGAACCGAGATACATTCCTGGCAATGCGGGCAATGCGGCCGGTAGATATAGCCGCCCGAACGCCGAAAACCGTGTCGAATCAACTCGTTATAAGTCCCCATGTCCATATCCATATGCGGATTGGCAAAGGCGCTTACCGATTTGCGATCTTCCAGGTAGCTACAGGGTTCAGGCGTGGATGCAAAGAAATTGACTTTTACCTGATCATTCATATGTCAAACACTCGGGTTTGAACCTAAGTTTAGAACGTAAACCGGAAGTTGTAACGAAAATTTCGGAAAAAGGCGCCGATTTTCACAGTTTCCGACGACCGGTAGCGGATATGCGCCGGTTCTTTTCAGAGATCAAAGAAACGGCGGCTGTTACGCAGGCAATCCCGCGCCAGATCTTCCGGTTCCCGCTTCCGGCAGCCTGCAACCTCGCGCAGAATGTGGGGCAGGTAGGCGGGTTCATTGGTTCGGCTTGCCGGTTTTGGCTCGAGATTGCGCGGTAACAGGTAGGGTGCGTCCGTTTCGAGCAGCAATCGATCCGCAGGAATAAGCTTTGCCAGCTGGCGTAATTCAAGCCCGCGACGCTCGTCGCAGATCCACCCGGTGATGCCGATGTAACAGTCGAGATCGAGATACTCGATCAGCGCCGCGCGCGTATCGGTGAAACAGTGTACCACCACCCTGTCGATCTGGTCGCGGTATTCCCCGAGCATTTCGACGAAGCGGGCATGCGCGTCACGCTGGTGGCAGAACAGTGGTTTGTGCAATTCGGCGGCGAGCGCCATCTGCTGCTGAAAGGCGAATTCCTGTGCGGCGGGCGGCGAAAAATTACGATTGAAATCGAGACCGGTTTCGCCGATGGCGCGCACGCAGTCCTGCTGTGCCAGGGCGCGTATGTGCGCAAAGCTGCTCTGTTCCCAGTCGCTGGCATGATGCGGGTGTATGCCGCAGGTCGAAATCAGGCGTTCGGGATAGTCCTGGCAGAGTTCTATCGCCTTTTGGCTTTCCGCGATCGAAGTGCCCGTGACCACCATCTGCACGACACCTGCCTCCTGTGCGCGCCGCAGAACGGCATCGATATCCGCAAGCAGGCGATTGTTTGTCAGATTGGCGCCAATATCGATCGCTTCGATCATTGGCGAATGCCGGTACCGCGCGACAGCAGTACCAGGCAGGCAGTAAACAGCAGTGCGATAAAGAATACGATGACCAGTAACGCGGTGAATAAATCGATGTCGCTGCTGCCGCGAAACCCGTAACGAAAACTGTTGACCATGTAAAGAATCGGGTTACCCAGTGAAACCTGTTGCCAGAAGTCGGGCAGTAGCTTGATCGAATAAAAGATGCCCCCCAGGTAGGTGAGCGGGGTCAGCACGAAGGTCGGAACGATAGTGATGTCGTCGAAGCTGTTGGCGAAGATCGCGTTGATCAAGCCGGCGAGTGCAAACAGGCAGGAGGTCAGTAACGCGACCAGCAAGGCCACGAAGGGGCTATATATGCGAAACTCGGTAAACAGCATCGACACCAGGGTCACGGCAAAACCAACGCAGATACCGCGCACCATGCCGCCGCTGACGAAACCCAGCAGGATGACCAGGTCCGGAACCGGGGCGATCTGCATTTCTTCGATATGACGCGAGTACTTGGCGCCGTAAAATGATGACACCACGTTGGTATAGGAATTGGTGATGATCGACATCATCACCAGCCCCGGCATGATGAAGTCTATATAGGTCATTCCATCCATTTCACCGATACGCTGCCCGATCAGGTTACCGAAGATAACGAAGTAAAGCGCGACCATGACTACCGGCGGAATAATAGTCTGCACCCAGATCCGGGAAAAACGCAGTATTTCCCGACGCGTGATAGTCAGATAGGCAATCCAGAACTGGTAAAGCATTATCCGAGGCTCTCTGTAACGGGTTTGCTGGTCATCTTGACGAACACCTCTTCGAGCCGGTTGACCTTGTTGCGCATGCGTTCGACGACGATGCCCAGGGCTTCGAGCTCGCCAATCAGATCGTTGATCGAAAGCGTGTCCGGGACTTCTACCTCGATGCCGTGCGGGTCGAGCCTGACAACGTTTTCAAAGCTCGGCAGTACTGGCGCCTGTTGCAGTTCAGCGCGCAGATAAAGTACGAAGGTTTCGCAGTTCATCTGCTTGAGTAAATGCGGCATGCTGCTGTCCAGAATGATATCGCCCTCGTCGATGATGGCGATATTGCGGCACATGCGTTCCGCTTCCTCGAGATAGTGAGTAGTCAGAATTATCGTAGTTCCCTGCTCGTTTATTTGTTCGAGAAACTCCCACATGGTGCGCCGCAGTTCGATATCGACGCCCGCGGTCGGCTCATCGAGGATTAACAGGCGCGGTTTGTGGATCAACGCTCGCGCGATCATGAGACGGCGCTTCATCCCGCCCGAGAGCCGTCTTGCCTGGGATCTGCGGTGCTGCCAGAGGCCGAGTTGCTTCAGATAATGCGCGGTTACGACGCGTGCGAGGCGTGCCGGAACCCCGTAAAATCCGGCCTGGTTGATGATGATCTCTTCGACCGGTTCGAAGGTATTGAAGTTGAATTCCTGGGGTACCGAGCCGAGCAGTGACTTGGCGATGATGAACTCGTCGTCGATGGAGTGGCCGAAGATTTTGACGTAGCCGCCGGTTTTATTGACCAGCCCGGAAATGATACCTATGCAGGTTGATTTGCCGGCGCCGTTGGGGCCGAGCAGGGCAAAGAAATCACCCTCTTCGACCTGCAGATTGATACCCTTCAGCGCCTGCAGGCCGCTACTGTAGGTTTTGTACAAATCTGATATTTCTAAAGCTAACATTACCGGGCCTTCGTCGAAACAGCCGACAAGCTTAGGTATTCGTTATCAAAAAGCAAGCCCGACCGCACGCGCCAGAATCATTGTCATCGGATCGGCCAAAGTCTCCAGGGCATTCCCCCGAGCTAGCCCGCATATCTCACCACCCACCTGCTCGGCAATTGCTCCGATACGTCGGACCGCTGCATTGCTCTACTACTGCACATCCATGTGCATATCGCGACGGAGCGTGGTGAGATATGCGGGCTAGCCATCGAACCTGGTCCGAAACCGATGATCCTTTGACGGACGGGGTTGCAAACTCTTCCCTTCGAGTGGGGACACGGCACATTTCCCGGTGGCCGCGCCGTTGCCGGGATTGCTAACGGACTGTCTTCCTGGGTCGGGCCTGTTCCCGGGGAGTTTTGGGGGATTTTGTAACTATTTCACAGTGCAGGGTGGTGGTGGGGACGTTAAGGGTTGATTCAGTTAACAGGGCCTATAGTGCCGGTCATTCTTTACAGATGGGAGACCGTTATGAAGAGCATTAAAACAACCCTGGCGATTGCGCTGCTGGTGTTTGCCGGTGTCGCCAACGCCGGCGGCGGCCATGAGCATAAGAATCACGAATCGATTGGCAAGCAGGTGTTGTACGAGTACGCGCAAGTACTCGAAGCGCGCCCGATCTACCGTGAAGTCAAGGTATCGACGCCGATACGCGAGTGCTGGGAAGAGCCGGTTTACCACACGCGCAAGCCGCATAAGTCAGCCAGCGGAATGCTGGTAGGCGGTTTGCTCGGAGGCATTATTGGCCATCAGTTCGGTAGTGGCCGCGGCAACAAGGTAGCGACCGCGGCGGGCACCCTGATAGGCGCGGGTATCGGGCATGATGCAGTCAATGGCGATGTCCAGCCGAAGAAAACCCTGACCGGCTATGAGGAACACTGTAAAACCCGTCACCGCGTCAGCTACGAGAAAGTGCTGGATGGCTACGACGTTACCTACGAGTACCGTGATCGTCGCTATCGCATTGAAATGCCTTACGATCCTGGCGAGCACATAAAAATGCGCATTCAATTTGCACCTGTGATCTAATCTTTGCTAACCGCCAAACGAGAAATCCGATGCGAGCCATCGTCATAGAAGATGACATCGATATCCAGCAGCAAATCGTTGCGCGCCTGAAGACCGAGGGATTTGCCGTCGATAGCGCCGATAACGGCGACGAAGGGCTATACCTGGTCGAGGAATATCCTGCCGATGTCGCCATCGTTGACCTGGGCTTGCCAAAGATGTCCGGGCTGGATGTCATCAACCGCATTCGACAGCAGGGCATCAAGGTTCCGATATTGATTCTGACGGCAAGAGGCCGCTGGCAGGACAAGGTGGAGGGACTCGATGCCGGCGCCGATGATTACCTGGTCAAGCCGTTTCACCATGAGGAGATGATGGCGCGTATCCGCGTTCTCATCCGGCGCGCCTCGGGATGGTCCGATTCCCGCATCCTGTGCGCACCGGTTAGTCTCGATACCTCGACGCAGCGAACCTACGTCGATGATCGTGAACTGGGTTTGACGGCTTATGAGTACAAGGTGCTCGAGTACCTGATGCTGCACGCCGGCGAAGTGATTTCGAAAACGGTACTGACCGAACACCTTTACGACGATGAATCCGACAATGACAGCAACGTTATCGAGGTGTTTATTCGCCGGCTACGCCAGAAACTCGATCCCGGGGAAAGCCTGAAGCCGATCGAAACCCTGCGTGGTCGGGGTTATCGGTTTACCCTGGAACGCCTGGAGCCAAACTGAACAAGTGAGATCGATAAAATCGAGACTGACGCTGGTGTCGATGGTGGTGCTGGCGATTTTCATGGTGTTGACCGCGGTCGCGCTCGAGCGGGCGGTGGTCAAGCGTGCGCTGCAGGCAGAGGAAGATCGCCTGCAATTGCTCATCTATAGCCTGCTCGGCGCCGTCGACAAGGACGAACAGGGTTTCGGTATCACCGTTACCGCCGGCCGCCTGTTCGAGCCCAGCCTGGTGACACGCGATTCCGGGCTGTACGCGTTGCTATACGATCGAAACAAGCGCGAGATCTGGCGCTCAGAGTCGATCACTCTCGGTTTCCCGGCGATGGATCGCATCAAGCGTGGCGACTGGAAATTCGAACTCGCCGAGCAGCAGTCAACACCGTATTTTCGGCTCGGATTTGCGCTGGAGTGGCCGGATATCGACAACAAATTACGACGCTATCAGGTTGTAGTCTGGCGCAATGCGGTCGATTATTACGAACAGTTGAACCGGTTTCGACAAATCCTGTGGACCTGGTTGATCATAACCACCATTTTGCTTCTCGGAATCATGTACCTGGTGACCCGCTGGAGCCTGCGGCCGCTGCAGAAGATCGGGCTCGAGGTCAAGGCGATCGAAGACCACCGGCAATCGGGTTTCGAGCAGGAGTACCCGGCCGAGATCGCGCCGCTGACCGAAAACCTGAATATCCTGCTGAAGCGCGAACACTACCAGCTCCAACGTTACCGTAATGCCATGGATGACCTCGCCCACAGCCTGAAAACACCGCTGGCGGTGTTAACCGGTCTCGGCGATCGCGCTCAAATCGACCAGGCGCAGCTTGAAACCCTGCGCGAGCAGACCGGCCGTATGAACCAGATCGTGTCCTACCAGTTGCAAAAGGCGAGCAGCGCTTCCGAAATGAGTATCAGCAAGCCGCTGGAACTGGTGGCGATAGTGGAAAAACTGCTGCCGGCGCTGGAAAAGGTTTACCTGGAAAAATCGATCCGGGTGGAACGCAGCCTGCCACCGACGATGCCGTTGCGCATGGATGAAGGGGATTGCCTGGAGGTCGTCGGTAACTTGCTCGACAATGCATTCAAGTACGGTAGGAGCCGGATTTCCGTATCGGCGCTAAGCGACGAGCTGGAGCGGTCGACGAGCCTGATTATCGAAGACGACGGTGAAGGGCTGGCCGCGTGCGAGATCGAGCAGATACTGAATCGGGGCACGCGCCTCGACGAATCCACCGAGGGGCAGGGCATCGGTCTTGCCGTGGTCGCCGGCATTGCCGAATCCTATAATATCGAACTCGGCTTTGCTCGCGGTAGCCTGGGGGGATTGCAGGCCCGCCTGAAATTTCAAACCGTCTGACCGATTGGCAGCGGTGAGGATGGCCGGGTTCACGCCTTACTCTGCAACGAGAGTCGTTGCGAGTTGTGGGTTCGCGGGATTCGGATCAGGCGGTGAGCGATAACCAGAGGCCGTACATCAGCACAATCGCACCGGGCAAGTAGATGAGCCGCTCCTTCAGCAATGACCAGTTGACACCAGTCTGATTCTGATAGACCTGTCTGTGCACTGTAGTTCTCCCGGGACCCTGGATAACCCTGACTACCGGCGGCTCGCGCCAGGTAATCGGCCGCTCAGACGGCGTACTGAACTCGCATCGACGCCTGCGCGAAATTTGCCGTCGGCTGCTGGACCGACGGCTGGCTCGTAACCTCGATAGTCGGTTCCGACGAGACATGCTCGCTGACACAGAGGCTGCAGCGGAAAAAAATCACATGGCTTTTAGAATTGACGGTTTCGTCGGTGATGAACATCTGCGAACTGCAATTGGGGCACTTCATATGGAGGATCCCTGAGCTGGTTTCGCGTAGTATATCCACTTGGGACTAAATCACAATATGTTGCGGTATGAATTATTTACACATACAATATATTGTGGTTGTGTCGATTTCACAGGAACGTGATTTTTTATAATAGCGTTCAGTGATTTACACAACAAAGCTAACAAATCACTTCATCTTTATCTCGTAACTCAAGTTTAATTAAGCGCCTTGAAACCGATATCGGTGCGATAAAAAGCCGATTCCCAGCCTATTTTTGCGACCAGATCATAGGCGCGTTGCTGCGCTTGCCGGATGTCGTTTCCGAGACCGACTGCACACAGCACGCGGCCGCCGTCGGAGCGGATGTTTCCGTCGTCGTCGTGTCGCGTGCCGGCATGAAACACCTTGCCGGTATCTGATTCGAGCGGAATGTTTTCGATCAGGTCTCCCTTTGCATACTGGTCCGGATAGCCATTGGCGGCCAGCACCACGCCGACACTGGCACGCTCATCCCATTCGGCCGACTGGCTCGCGAGTTCGCCGCGGCAGGCCGCCAGGCACAGTTCGACCAGGTCGGATTTCAGGCGCATCAGGATCGGCTGGGTTTCGGGGTCACCGAAACGGCAGTTGTATTCGAGAACGCGGGCGACACCGTCTGCTCCGATCATCAGGCCTGCGTACAGGAAACCCCGGTAACGATTACCCTCGGCGTTCATCGCGGCCACGGTCGGCTGGATGATATCGCGCATCACCTGGGCCTCGATGTCATCGCTGACGACGGGCGCGGGCGAATAGGCGCCCATGCCCCCGGTATTGGGACCGATATCACCGTTGTCACGGGCCTTGTGATCCTGCGAACTGGCGAGCGGCAATACCTGTTCACCATCGACGATACAGATGAAGCTCGCTTCTTCACCCGGTAAAAAATCCTCGACGACGACGCGGTGGCCGGCCTCTCCAAAACGGTTTCCCGCGAGCATGTCGCGGACCGCGGCCTCGGCCTCGGCCCGGGTATGCGCAACAATCACGCCCTTGCCCGCGGCGAGTCCATCCGCCTTGACCACGAGGGGTGTGGAATGTTGCGCCACGTAGGCGCAGGCAGCGTCGAGGTCGGTAAAACTTTGATAGGCCGCGCTGGGTATCCGGTGGCGCTCGAGAAAGTCCTTGGTAAAGGTCTTCGAACCCTCGAGTTGCGCCGCCCCGGCGCTGGGACCGAAGATGGTTAAACCGTTTTCCTCGAAAAGATCGACGATGCCCGCAACCAGCGGAGCTTCAGGCCCGACGATGGTCAAGTCGATCCGGTTTGTGCGCGCGAAGTCCAGCAATGCATCCAGGTCTTCCGCGCTGATGTCGATATTCTCGATACCTGGCTCAAGCGTGGTGCCGGCATTACCGGGTGCGATATATACCTTTTCGACCCGATCTGAGCGCGCCGATTTCCAGGCGAGCGCATGCTCGCGCCCCCCGCCACCGACAATTAACAGCTTCATCTGAACCCCTCGGTTGTTAGTGTCGGAAATGCCGCATGCCGGTAAACACCATCGCCATGCCATGTTCATTGGCGGTGGCGATGACATCGTCGTCACGCATCGATCCGCCCGGCTGGATAACCGCGCCAATACCGACCTCGGCCGCCGCATCGATGCCGTCGCGAAACGGGAAAAAGGCGTCCGACGCCATCACCGACCCGGAAACCTCGAAACCGGCATGGGTCGCCTTGATGGCGGCAATGCGTGCACTGTTGATACGCGACATCTGCCCGGCGCCGACACCGATAGTCATGCTGTCGCGGGCATAGATGATCGCATTCGACTTGACGAACTTGGCCACTTGCCAGGCGAATACCAGGTCGCGCATCTGCGCTTCGTCGGGTTTGATGTCGCTGACGACTTCAAGCCCCTGGTAAAGCGCCTGGTCGGCTTGCTGCACCAGTATGCCGCCGTTGACGTGCTTGTAGTCGAAGCGGGATTGCTGGCCTTGCCACTGATCGCAACTCAGCAGACGCACATTCTCCTTGCTGGCGACGGCATTCGCCGCGGCCTCGTCGACTCCCGGTGCGATGATCACCTCGACGAATTGTTGCTCGATGATGGCGGCGGCGGTGACCGCGTCGAGCGGTCGGTTAACGGCGATGATGCCGCCGAAGGCGGATTCAGGGTCGGTTTTGAATGCGCGCTGATAGGCTTCATGAATGGTTTCTGCTAGCGCCACGCCGCAGGGATTGGCGTGCTTGACGATAACGCAGCAAGGATCCTCGAACTGCTTGATGCACTCGAGCGCTGCGTCGGTATCCGCGATATTGTTGAAGGACAGCGCCTTGCCCTGAATCAGGCGGGCATTGGAGACGCTGGGTTCCGGGGCTTCATCCGCGGTGTAAAATGCCGCCGCCTGGTGCGGGTTTTCGCCGTAGCGCATCGATATCGAGTGCCGGTACTGCAGGTTCAGGGTGCGCGAGAAATCCTGGTCCTCGGGCTTTTGCACCATGCGCCCAAAATAGTTGGCGATGGCGCCATCGTATTGCGCGGTGTGCTCGTAAGCCTTGATCGCGAGCGAGAAACGCGTTGCGTCGCTGACCTCGTTGCCATCGACCATTTCCCGCAGCAGTTGCGCATAGTCGCCGGGATCGACAACGACGGTCACGCTGGCATGATTCTTGGCCGCGGCGCGCACCATCGCGGGCCCCCCGATATCGATATTCTCGATCGCGTCCTCGAGACTGCAATCGGGGTTGGCAACCGTTTGCTGAAACGGGTAAAGATTGATGATGACCAGGTCTATCGGCGCGATTTCGTGTTCCTGCATGACCGCGTCATCGACGCCGCGCCGGCCGAGAATGCCGCCGTGAACCTTCGGATGCAGGGTCTTGACGCGTCCTGCCATCATTTCCGGGAAACCGGTGTGATCGGATATCTCGGTGACCGCAATGCCGTGTTCGGCGATCAGGCTCGCGGTGCCGCCGGTGGAAAGAAGTTCGACACCGTTATTGTGAAGTGTCTGCGCCAGTTCGACGATGCCGGTTTTATCGGAGACGCTGATCAGAGCGCGGCGAATAGCGTGGGGCATGAGAGATCCGTGTTGGTATTGAGAGTGGCGAAATTATATCCGATTGCGAAACCGGGTTAAGGTTCGATATGGTATTGCTTAAGTTTTTTACGCAGGGTACCGCGATTGATGCCAAGACAGGAAGCGGTTCGCGACTGGTTGTTATCGCAGTGCCGGAGCACGATCTTCAGCATCGGCTGCTCTATTTCGGAAATCACGGTGTCAAACAGGTTGCAGGGTAGTTCGCCGTCGAGATCATCCAGATATTTTCGGATCGCACTTTCTACAGATTGCTGTAACAGACTTGTATTTTTCTTCTTTGCCACACTCTCTAACCATGTTGGCTCTAACCATGTTGGGCCGCTGGCGCTTGTCAGTACGCCAGGTCGTAGCTCTTCTGGTGGCAGTCGTTAAAGTAAGCTTCGATCGTATCCAGCTGCTGCACCGCCGTACTTGCCTGCATTAGCAGTGGCTTGACGACAGAATAACCCGGCTTGCGAGTCAGTTGCCAATTTATATGCTTACGCGCGATCTGCACCCCCTGATGCTCACCGTAGAACGCATATAGATTTTTTAAATGGCTAACAAGCCATGCCTGTTTTAATTCGTCCGCGGGTTCCCCAGGCGTTTCGCCAGTGCTCAGATAGTGTTCAATCTGGCCGAATATCCACGGACGCTGCTGCGCAATACGGCCGACCATAATAGCATCCGCAGCTGTGAAGTCCATGACCATTTTTGCTTTTTTGACCGAATCGATGTCTCCGTTTGCGATTACCGGGATTTGAACATCGCGTTTGACCCGGCGAATGGTTTCGTACTCGGCGGAGCCGAGGAAGCGGTCCTCGCGGGTGCGGCCATGGATGGTCAGCGCCTGGATTCCGCTGGCCTCGGCAATACGCGCGATTTCAGGCGCGTTTTTATCGCTGCGTGACCACCCGGTGCGGATCTTGAGGGTAACCGGCACCGTGACCGCGCCGACCACGGCGCGTAATATCGACTCCACCAGAACGCGATCTTTCAGCAACGCCGATCCCGCGTCGACCCTGCAGACCTTTTTCGCCGGGCAACCCATGTTGATATCGATGATCTGCGCGCCATTTTCGACATTGAAGATCGCTGCCTGCGCCATGTGCTGCGCTACGCCGCCGGCAATCTGCACGATGACCGGCCCCGGTTCACCTTCGTGATCCATGCGCAGGCGGGTTTTGCGGCTATTGCGCAGGTCGGGCCGACTGCCGATCATTTCGGACACCGTCATAGCGGCGCCGAGCTGCCGGCAGAGCTGGCGAAAGGGTCGATCGGTCACCCCGGCCATGGGGGCGAGCGCGAGCCGGTTGTGGAAGCGGTAAGGACCAATTGCGAAGGTCATATGACGTAGCCCGGCTCTGCCTGTTTTTTCTCGATCTTTCTGCATTCGAGAAAGATACGGTTTTCGCAGGTGGCGCAGATATCCTTGTCCAGTCTTTCGAAAATGGCCGGAATCGCTTCTTCCTTGGCGTCGAAGATATTGGCTTCGCCGATTTCATCCTTGTAACCGCCCCGATTGAACACCTTGGCGGCGGTATCGCGCAGGCGATAGAGGTAAATGTCACCGCCGATGGCGCGGCGTTCGCGGGTCTCGTTGAGCAACAACTCACAGCCGGCGATATCGACCTGGCTGATACCCTTGGTCAGCAAAAACAGGTTCTTTTGTTCGGGGTAGTGTTCGCGGTAGCGGCGCAGTATCTCGCCGACATGCGCGACCGAGCCGAAGTAAAGTGAATCGTCGAGGCGCAGTATCTTGAGTTGCGGGCATTCGGGCAGAAACTGGCCGTAGACGAACTTGCGCGTCTTTGCCTCCGGGTCGGGCACGCGCGGCGACAGTCTCGGGTGCGAGGTCTTGCGCAGGAATATCATCAGCGACAAGATGACGCCTGCGAGGATAGCGAACTCGATCGAGAAAAACACCGTGCCAAAAAAGACCAGGCCAAGGATAAAGGCCTCGTTTTGATCGGCGCGCAGTATGTTGAGGATTTGCTTGAAGTTGATCAGCCGCCATGCGACCAGGAACAGCAGGCCCGAAACCGCCGCCTTCGGCAGGTAGGAAGTCAACGGCGCCACCAGCATGACGAGGGCGATCAGCAGTACCCCGGCAAGCGCCGCCGCCAGCGGTGTGCGTGCGCCGGCGTCGTAGTTTGCGCCGCTGCGGTTGAACGAACCGGTTGCCACGTAGGAAGAAAAAAAGCTGCCGAGGATATTGGACAGCCCCTGGCCGATGAATTCCTGGTTGCCGGCGACCGGTTGCCCCGATTTCAGCGAAATCGAGCGCGCGATGGAAATTGCCTCGGTCAACGCGAACAGGGTCAGGGTCAGCGCCAGCGGCGACAGTTGTCGAAAGGTATCGAGCGTAAACTGCGGCATGGACAGGGGGGGTAACTGCTGCGGCAGGGCGCCTATCATTTTAATTCCGGAGATTTCTTCGCCGAACGCCAGGTTGAACATGGCGGCGACCAGGCTTCCGGCAATCAGCGCCGCGATCATGCTCATGCCGCCGAAGCGTCGTTGCGCGAGGATGCCCGTGAGCAGGGTAACCGCGCCAACCAGCATCACCAGCGGGTGTAATTGCTCCCAGTTCTGCCACAGATACTCGAGTGAGTTGAGCAAGTGGCCGCCTTCGGGAATCTCGATGCCAAGAAAGTCCTTTGCCTGCTTGGCGGCGATCAGGCAGGCGGCGCCGGCGGTAAATCCGACGACAACCGAATGCGATATGAAATTGACCAGGGCCCCCAGCCGCACCAGACCCATCACCAGTTGCAGCACGCCAACCATGAAGGCCAGCGTAATCGCGAGCGCCACGTATTGTTCGCTGCCCGGAGCGGCCATGCCGCTGAGGGAGGCGAACATGATGATCGAGGCCGCCGTGGTCGGCCCCGAGACAAGGTGCCAGGAGGAACCGAACAGCGCAGCGATGATGGCCGGCACCATGCTGGTGTAGAGGCCGTACTCGGGGGGCATGCCGGCGATCGCGGCGAAAGCGACGCCCTGCGGCAACACGATGGCGGCGCCGGTGAGTCCGGCAACGGCGTCAGCGCGTAAACTGTCGCGCGTCATATTTCTGCCCCAGCGCAGGAACGGCAGAAACTTCTGTAACTGGTAAATAATATTCATGTTCGAGCGCTGCTCAGTCCCTGGTTGCAGGCGCCCTCGCTACGTAAAATAGCGAGATATGCGGATTAATCATTAAAAAAGCAACTAGTTAGGTGATTTATGTTCAACTTCGGAAACTATAGTTTATGATCGTGAAAAAGCGACGTAATGGCGCTGCTCGATTAGCAACTACCAGCTACCCGCAGGCAAGTCCGGCCGGCTGCAATATACTCCGAGTTTGATGGCGCAGAAACCAGCATATTTCGATGCCGCCATAAATGTGACTTATTCGTATAAAAGGGGCGCTACAATCAAAAAAATTCGAACTCGTAGGTCAGTGCATCGGTGCCCGGATCGACGATCTCAAGTCGAAACTGAATCGGCATCTGTGGTGCTACGAAGGCACGATTCCTGTCTTCGAGCAGGTACTCGGGTGCGCGAAAAATGCGATTCGCAATGAGTTTGCCGTGAACGTCGAACAGGCTGATCAGCAACTCGGGCATTTTCTGCGCAAAGGGCGCCTGGTTGACAAAGGAGCCGGTCACCATCAAGGCATTGGATGCCACCGGGTGAGTAAAGATGTTGCGCTCGAGCAGGCGCATTTGCTCCGTGCTGGAAAATTCCGACTCGACACAGGGTAGCATCTGGCACAGATTGATCACCTGCTGCTGGTAGCGCGGGTTCTCGATAAGTTGATAGCGTTTATAGTAAATTGCCTGGGCAATCCCGACCGCGGCCAGCAACAATATGCCGATAAACCAGGTTAGCGGACCGGCGGAAAAAAACGAGCGGCGATCGGAACCATACATGGCTTCGTGCAGGCTGAGATTGCGAGTGTCCTCGGCATCGTTATCAGACTCGAGACGTTCGTCAGGCAACAGGCCTTCGCTGTCTTGCAGTTGCGACTCCTTGAATCGCTGGTCGAGATAGCCAGGCGGCAGTTCCCCGTCATAGTTTTTGAGGGCGAGCAGCGCATTGAACACGGCACCGCACTCGCCGCAACGGACCTGGCCATAGGCCTGCTGCAACTGTTTTTCGGTGAGGCGGAAACGACTTTTGCACTGATTGCAGCTGGTTTCCATGATATCGCCCAAATGAGTGCTGCTAAACATGAATCTCCTGTCAGAGCCGGCTACCGCTGATGCAGACCCAACCATCACGGCAACTGGCGGGATCAAGTTTAAAATAATTACTATAGGCCGATTGTATATTGTTTAACTGTGATTGCAGTATTCCGGACAGTAAAATTTTACCTCCCGGTTTGACCAGACCGGCAAAACGTTCGGCCAGGTCCAGCAGCGGTCCGGCGAGGATATTGGCAAGCAGCAGGTCGACGGCGTCAGTATCGGCGCTTGTGGGCAGGCTGACCCGTATCTGCTCTGTGTCGACTGCGTTAACCGCCATGTTGGATTTGCAGGCGCCGAGCGCCAGTTCGTCGATATCAACCGCCAGCACCTGGCGCGCGCCCAGCTTGATCGCCGCGATGGCGAGAATTCCCGAGCCGCAACCGAAATCGATTACGGCGAGGTCGTCGAGGTTCTGTGTCGCAAGCCATGCCAGGCATTGGGCGGTTGTCGGGTGGCTACCGGTGCCAAAGGCGAGTCCGGGGTCGAGACGAATATTCGTCGCCCGTGGGTCGGGCGGGTCCAACCAGCTCGGCACTATCCACAGGTCCGGCGCCACCTGCAGCGGTTTGAAGTGTCGCCGGTAAGCCTGGATCCAGTCCTGGTCGTGAAAACTGTCGCCTGTGACGGTGGCGGCAAGGTGCTGGGGCAGGCGGGCCGCCAGTAACCGCGCCAGTGATTCGTGGTCACAATTCTCGCTGAAGGTGGCGGTGACGATTGACTCCTGCCAGACCGGGTTATCGCCCGGTAACGGTTCATATATCGGTTCGTCGCCGGCGTCGCACAGCGAGATACTGAGCGCGCCGAGTTCCAGCATCAGGTCTTCGACCTGTTCGAGCTCCGATGCCTGGCAGCTGAGGCTGAGTTGTCGCCATGTCATCGCGAACGAAGCACGGTCATTGCGGCTTAAGCGCAGTCATTGCAGGCCGGCCCGCGCTCCCGGCACTCGGGCATCCTGCCCTCGAGCGAAGCAATCTTTCCAGCCTGAGAGCAGTTCCTCGGAGATTGCCGCGTCGCTGGCGGGCCGCTCCCGGCATCCGGCCTCTCGCGGCACTCCGGGGCGCCGGAGCGGTACTTCCCGGTACATCGTCCTCGCAATGACCCATAAATTCGGGGTTCCCTGGTTTAAGTTCATCGCGAGAATGGCTAATCGATGCCGAGTTTCTTTTCCAGGTAATGTATATCGGTTCCACCCGCGGCAAAATTACCATCGCTGAGGATATCTATTTGCAGGTCGATATTGGTTTTGATGCCCTCGATGATGATTTCGGAGAGCGCTCCGTTCATGCGCGCGATGGCGGTTTCACGTGAACTTCCATAGGTGATCAATTTGCCGATCATGGAATCGTAATATGGTGGCACCGTGTAACCGTTGTATATATGCGAGTCCATGCGCACGCCCGGTCCCCCCGGCGCGTGATAGAGCGTGATTTTTCCCGGCGAGGGTAAGAATGTCCTGGGGTCCTCGGCGTTGATACGGCATTCGATCGCATGGCCGTGCACCTGGATGTCTTGCTGCTTGTGGCGCAGCGGATAGCCGGAGGCAATCAGGATCTGTTCCTTGATGATGTCCACCCAGGTGATCATTTCGGTTACCGGATGCTCAACCTGGACCCGGGTGTTCATTTCGATAAAGTAAAACTCACCGTCCTCGTAGAGAAACTCGAAGGTACCGGCGCCTTCGTAGCCCATCTTGATGCAGGCTTCGGCACAACGCTCACCAATGCGGCCGCGCTGTTCTTCGGTAATCCCGGGGGCCGGCGCCTCTTCCACGACTTTTTGATGCCGGCGCTGCATCGAGCAGTCGCGTTCGGCGAGGTGAATAGCGTTGCCGTGGGCATCGGCGAGAACCTGGATCTCGATATGTCGCGGCATACCCAGAAATTTCTCCATGTAGACCGTGTCGTTGTTAAACGCGGCGGCTGCTTCGGAGCGGGTTAACTGTATCGAATTCAACAGGCTACCCTCGGCGTGCACCACGCGCATGCCGCGTCCGCCACCGCCACCGGCCGCCTTGATGATGACGGGGTAACCAATCTTGCGCCCCATGGCGAGATTCCTTTCCTTGTCGTCGTCGAGGGGGCCATCCGAACCCGGCACCGTGGGCACGCCGGCGTCTTTCATCGCCCGGATCGCGGCGACCTTGTCGCCCATGGTGCGGATCGCTTCCGCGCTCGGCCCGATAAACTTGAAGCCGCTGGACTCCACCTGTTCGGCAAACTCCGCGTTTTCGGAGAGAAAGCCGTATCCCGGGTGAATGCCGTCGGCGTTGGTCAGTTCGGCGGCGCAAATCAGCGCCGGAATGTTCAGGTAACTCTCCAGTGACGACGGAGGCCCGATGCAAACCGACTCATCGGCCAGGCGCACGTGCTTGAGGTCGCGGTCCGCCGTCGAATGCACCGCGACGGTTTTTATGTCCATCTCACGGCATGCGCGCAGGACTCGCAACGCAATTTCGCCGCGGTTGGCAATGACGATTTTTTCTAACACGGCAGTTTACTCGATGATGAACAGTACCTGGTCAAACTCGACCGGGCTACCATCTTCTATCAGGATTGAACTTATCTTGCCGGCCTTGTCCGCTTCGATCTGATTCATCATTTTCATGGCTTCGATGATGCACAGCGTATCGCCGACGCTGACCTGTTGGCCCTGGATGACAAACGGACCCGAGGTCGGCGAGGCCGCGCTATAAAAAGTCCCCACCATCGGTGATTTGACCTGGTGTCCATGCTCGGGTTCGGCAACTTCGGCCGCGGCAACCAGTGGCGCTGCAAGGGGTGCGGCGACAGGCGCCATCGTCTGCACGATCGCGGATGGCTGGCGACTGATTCTTACCGATTCCTCGCCCTCTTTAATTTCCAGCTCGGCGATCCCGGATTCTTCGAGTAATTCGATCAATTTCTTTATCTTGCGAATATCCATTTATTCGGTTCTCTATTTACTGGTTTGTTTGCAATGGATGATGGCGGCCTCGAAAGCGAGCATATAACTGTTCTTGCCGAAGCCACTGATAACGCCAAGCGCGATATCGGACAGGTAGGAATGCATTCTGAACTCCTCGCGCGCGTATACGTTTGACAGGTGGGTCTCGATGAACGGTATCCTTGTTGCCAGAAAGGCATCGCGGATGGCGACGCTGGTATGGGTATATGCCGCAGGGTTTATAATCACGAAGTCGATATCTTTCGCCGCGGCCTGCTGAATGCAGCTGACGATTTCACCCTCAACGTTTGACTGAAAGGTCTGCAGTTGCACCGCATTCTGTTCGGCCATCTGCGCTAGTTCCTGGTTGATGGTGGCGAGCGTATCGGCGCCGTAGAACTCGGGCTCGCGCGTACCCAGCAGGTTCAGGTTGGGGCCATGTATGACCTGGATATTAGTCATTTGAGTGGTTTCGACGCCTCGATCAAGAGATGCTGAGATTTTCACATATCGACCAGATAGAGTCCAGTTTTAGCGCGATAAGCACCAGATTGGCGAAGTTGACGACAGAAAATTTGATATCAAGCGGCTCAATGACTTATAGCAAGGCCTCGAGTTGCTGCTGCAACTGTTGCAATGTCAGTTCGCCATTGTGTTGAAACAGGATGCGTTGGTCGCGACCGAGTATGGCCGTATACGGCAGGCCGCCACTGGGGTTGTCGAATGCCGCGTTGTACCTGGCGCTGCCATATCCAGACAGAAACAACGGGTAGTCGATGCGGTATTCGTCGGCAAAACGGCGCACCTGGGTCTCCTCGTCAAATGCAATGCCGAGAACGCCTACGCCACGGGCCGCGTAGTCCCGGTGTATTTCGATCAGGGATGGAATTTCGCGCCTGCACGGCGCACACCAGGGCGCCCAGAAATTGACGATCAGAAGATCCGTTTGCCAGTCAGCCAGACGGGTTTCTCTACCGTCCAGGTCGATCAGCGGTATCGAGTGTAGTTCGACTTGCGTGGCCGGATTCTTTGCCGACCGCTCTTCCGGGCCGGGCTGGGTCAGCTTGAACAGGAGTACGCCGGCGAGCAGCGAAACCAGGCCGACGGTGCCGAGTAGCAGAAAGTTACGATTCACTGAAAGGTGGCGTTTACGTGCGCGGCAAATTGCTCGCCCGACATCTCGCCGACTACGCGGCGGTTGCGAATTTCACGCCCGTCGGCATCGAAGAAGAGGATCGCCGGCGGGCCGTAGATGCCGAGCGAACTCATCAGTTCGATGTCGATGCTGTCGTTGTCGGTGACGTCCGCCTGCAGGGTGGAAACTTTCGCCAGCGCGTTCAACACATCGGCGTGGCTGAACGCATATTTTTCCATTTCCTTGCAGGAGATACACCAGTCCGCGTAAAAATCGAGCATGGTGTTGCGGCCCTGACGGCTTGAATCCTGCAAGGCCAGCCGCAGTCCCTGCTTCCCCTTGATCTGTCGAAACGCGAGATGTTGCTCGGCCTGGCCGGAACCACCCAGCGATGAGGTGATACCGCGCAACGGCTGGATCAGGTCGTTGCTGCCCGCGGCGGCGCCGATCAGGTAGGCGATACCATAGATGAGAACCAGCAGCCCCAGTGATTTGAACAGGCGACGCCAGCCGGAGGCAGCCTCGCTCAACGAGTCGAGCGCGCCCATGTAGATCGCCGAGGAAATCAGCAGCGCCGCGATCAATGCCATGGTCACGGCGGTGGGCAGGATGCGTTCCAGCAACCAGATCGCAACGCCGAGCAGGACAATGCCAAAGGCGGACTTGACGGCATCCATCCAGGCGCCGGCGCGCGGTAGAATATTTCCCGCCGAGGTTCCGATGAGCAGTAGCGGCATTCCCATACCCATCCCCAGGGCGAACAGCGCCAGTCCGCCCAGTTGCCAGTCCTGGGTCTGGGTAATGTAAAACAGCGCGCCAACCAGCGGCGCGGTAATACAGGGGCCGACGATGATCGCCGAGAAAACGCCCATCAGTCCGACACCGATCAGGGTGCCGCCTTGCTGGCTGTTGCTGATTGCGGTCAAGCGCGACTGGATCGCGTTCGGAATCTGCAGGTCGTAGAAGCCGAACATCGACAGCGCCAGCAATACGAATATAGCGGCGAACGCGCTCAGGATGATCGGATCCTGGAACCAGATCTGGATGTTGAATTCATTGCCGTAGTAACCCGCGATGGCGCCCGCGATCGCGTAGGTGATCGCCATCGCGAGCACGTAAACCAGTGACAGCACGAAGGCCCTGGCGGTGGTGATCGATTCGCCCTGGCCGGCGATGATACTGGACAGGATGGGGATCATTGGAAAAACGCAGGGCGTAAAGGTCAGGCCGATACCGGCGAGAAAAAACAGGCCGATCACGACCAGCAGGCTTTTGTCCTTTAAGAAAGAGGTGAACTGATCCTGTTCCGAAATTGGCTCCTGGGTCGGGCCAGCCGGGTCCAGAGAAGCGTCGATGGGCCTGTCATTCGGTGCATCGACCTGATCGACTACCTGGATCAGGCCTTCGCTCGCGTCGATGCTCAGATACCTGGTAATCGGCGGGTAGCAAATGCGGTCTTCCACGCAGCCCTGGTAGTCGTAGGAGAGGACGATGCGGTCGCTGGCGTTGGCCTCCGAGATCAACGGGATTGCGAGGTCGAGCTGTCCATAGATCACTTCGGTCGGCCCCAAGAACTCGTCGTCCTTCGGCTTGCCCCTGGGAACCGAGATGGCGCCGAGGCTGTGACCGTCACCGCTGATCTTTGCGATCTTGATCTTGTCGCGATACAGGTATATAGCGTCAGCCATCAATATATTGGTGCGCACGATGTTATTGGCGTCGAGACGCGCCGTGAGAATGAAGGCCTGGTCCGGGTGCAGAATTTCATCCTCGGCGTCGAGTCCCAGGTCCTGGCCAAGTGCCTGTAACGCCGCGAGCGCATTGTTATCACCGCCGGTGCTGCTGATGGTCGATTGTTTCTGCCTGTTGTCGAGGTTGGTGGTAACTTCGGCGAGCAGTGATTGCAACATGGCGACTTCGGCAGCAGGGGTTGCAGCGGCCGTGTCGCTCGCCACCCAGGCGGTCGGCAAGACCTTCGCGGTCGACGTCAAATCCATCGCCAGCGACTGTTTCAGCGGCGGATAGCAGACCCCGATATCAGCACATCCCTGGCTGGTCGCCCTGATCTCAAGCCGGTTCGCCGGTGCCGCTTCGAAAATGATGGGCAACAGGATTCTGACGCTATCGCGATAAATTTCCATTTCACCGAAAAATTCGTCGTTCTTGATCTTACCATCGGGTATTTGGGCGACATCGAAGCGCGCCGGTGCATCACCGGCCTCGATTTGAAAGTCGAAGCGTTGGCGATACATGTAGTACCCGGGCGCAATCCGGTATTCGGCAACGAGTTTATCGCCGTCGATCCAGGCGCTCAGGCTGAAGGCCTCTTCGGGCGGCAGCAACTCGTCTTCCTGGGCCGGTGACTGCGGCGTGTAAGCGAACAGTAACAGCAGGCCGAGGGTGATGATTTTTTTGCAGGTCTTCATTGCGTTGAAAGCTTTATCCAGTCCAGGTATTCGCGGTTGCCAGGGTCTATCTTAACCTGCAATATCTCCGCCACGGCATAAGGGTGAGCGGATTCGATATCGCGCTGCAGCGCTTCGAGCCTTTTTGCGTTGGTCTTGATGAACATCTTGTGCTCCCTGCCGCTGCGCGGTTCTCCTTCCCAAACGTATTATAGAGTCCATTTGCGGCAAAATGTTTACACTTGCCGCCAGTTTATTTTGCACCCGGCGCCGCGCCTGCAGTCTTGCGCCGTCGAGATCGGGCCAGGCAGGATTGCGGCATCAGTTTTTCCATGGCGACGGTTGAAACATTGGTATGCTAACCACATATATGGCAAAGTGCAGTATCACTCTGGTAATACCTCCAATTCTAGACGTAGCAATGTTAACCGTTTGTTAGCCTCATGTTTCCGCTGATCGCAACTTTCTTTCTGGCGGTGCCAATCATCGAGATTTACCTGTTAATCCAGGTAGGTCAGGTCATCGGTGCGGGCTGGACCATCATGCTGGTGGTGTTGACCGCCGTGATTGGCGTCTGGCTGCTGAGGATACAGGGCCTGTCAACCCTGACCCGGGCGCAGCACAAGTTACAGGAAAACGAGCTGCCGGCGCGCGAAATACTCGAAGGCATGGGTCTCCTCGTTGCCGGGGCATTACTGCTGACCCCGGGTTTCTTCACCGATGCCATTGGTTTTTTTCTGCTGTTCCCGCCGACCCGCATCTGGCTGGTCAGTCTGGTGGCATCGCGCATGGTGGTGTCGACGACGATTAAGGGCCAGGCTCGGCGCGGGCATGATGGCAATGTGATCAACGGCGTAAAGTACCACCGCGACGATTAATTTCGGCAAAAATTCCCGAAATCGTCGATTTTTGCCAGTATCCCGCTTGAAAGTCTCAATTTCCTCCCCATTTTGCTTGACTACGAAAAAGCGCTGAATATTATTAGCACTCTCAAGGTGCGAGTGCTAATTCGCAGCTGATTTTACAGGTCCATCCCGGGTGGGTGGCAAAAACATCAACAATATTACGGAGTGTAGCAACAATGAATATTCGTCCCCTGCATGATCGAGTAATCGTCAGGCGCAAGGAAGAAGAGCGTACCACCGCGGGTGGTATCGTAATTCCCGATTCCGCCACTGAAAAGCCCAGCATGGGTGAAATTCTCGCGGCTGGTAATGGAAAAGTCACCGATTCGGGCGACGTGCGCGCGCTGGATGTAAAGGTGGGTGACACCGTTTACTTCGGCAAGTACTCCGGCACCGAAATCAAGGTCGACGGCGAAGAACTGCTGATCATGCGCGAAGATGACATCATCGCGATTGTTGAATAATTCGGATATATAAAGAGGTTAAACGCAAATGAGTGCAAAAGACGTAAAATTTGGTGATGATGCGCGTACGCGCATGGTCAATGGCGTAAATATCCTGGCTAACGCGGTTAAGATAACCCTGGGCCCGAAAGGACGTAACGTCGTTCTCGACAAGAGCTTTGGTGCACCGACCGTCACTAAAGACGGTGTATCGGTTGCCAAGGAAATCGAACTCGAAGACAAGTTCGAAAACATGGGTGCGCAGATGGTCAAGGAAGTTGCTTCGCACACTTCCGACGTGGCCGGCGACGGTACCACGACGGCTACCGTACTGGCCCAGGCGATTGTTCGTGAAGGCATGAAGGCCGTTGCCGCCGGCATGAACCCGATGGACCTGAAGCGCGGTATCGACAAGGCAGTTGCCAGCGCGGTAGAGAACCTCAAGTCCAGTTCAACACCCTGTGAAGACGCCACCGCGATTGCCCAGGTTGGCACGATTTCGGCAAACTCTGACAGCAGTGTCGGCGACATCATCGCCGAAGCGATGGAAAAGGTCGGCAAGGAAGGCGTTATCACCGTTGAAGAAGGATCAACTTTAGACAACGAACTCGAAGTAGTCGAGGGTATGCAGTTCGACCGTGGTTACCTGTCGCCTTACTTCGTCAACGACCAGTCCACCATGGCTGCCGAACTCGAAGAGCCGATGATTCTGCTGTTCGACAAGAAGATCTCCAACATCCGTGAATTGTTGCCGATCCTCGAAGCCGTGGCCAAGTCAGGCAAGCCGTTACTGATCGTCGCCGAAGACATCGAAGGCGAAGCGCTGGCAACCCTGGTGGTCAACAGCATGCGCGGTATCGTCAAGGTCTGTGCGGTCAAGGCACCTGGTTTCGGTGATCGCCGCAAAGCCATGCTGCAGGACATCGCCGTACTGACCGGTGGCCAGGTTATTTCCGAAGAAGTTGGCCTGAGCCTGGAAAAAGTAACCCTGGACGACCTGGGCTCCGCGAAGAAGGTTTCCATCACCAAGGAAAACACCACGATCGTCGACGGTTCCGGTACGGTTGAAGACATTCAGGACCGTATCGGTCAGATCAAGGCGCAAATCGGCGAGTCGACGTCGGATTACGACACCGAGAAGATGCAGGAGCGCCTGGCCAAGCTGGCCGGTGGCGTTGCCGTTATCAAGGTTGGCGCCGCGACTGAGATCGAAATGAAAGAGAAGAAGGCTCGCGTCGAAGACGCGCTGCACTCGACTCGAGCCGCGGTCGAAGAAGGCGTGGTCGCCGGTGGCGGTGTTGCGCTGATTCGTGCCCGTGCTGCAATTGACGGTCTCAAGGGCGACAATCACGACCAGACTATCGGTGTCGATATCGCGCGTCGCGCCCTCGAAGAGCCGATCCGTCAGATTGTCGCCAATGCCGGTGACGAAGCTTCGGTAGTCACCAACAACGTCGAAAACGGTGAAGGTAACTACGGTTACAACGCAGCCACCGGCGAATACGGTGACATGATCACTATGGGTATTCTGGATCCGACCAAGGTAGCCCGTTCAGCTCTGCAGAACGCGGCTTCGGTAGCCGGCCTGTTGATCACCACGGAAGCCATGGTTGCGGATGCACCCAAGGAAGCTGCTCCTGCTATGCCTGATATGGGCGGTATGGGCGGCGGCATGGGCGGCATGGGCGGCATGATGTAGTTTCTGGCTGCTGCGCCCCGCATCTGCGGCGTTGGGTTTCGGCTCGAGACGATCGCGTACCTGGGGTACGCTCACGCCTTCTCGCCAAAGCCCGCCTTGCAGCTGCGGTGCTCGCGACGCCAGAAACCTTCAGTTACTCTGAACGTTTCCATGAGTCATAAAGAAGGCCCCGCTTTTGCGGGGCTTTTTTTTGCCCCGGGGAATTTCACGGAGTGAACCCTCGGGGATAGACTTTAGTCTGTCCCCATCGAAGCACTTACCGCACGCTATCCCTAACAGGCTGTAAACCTGTACCCGGCCTTAGCCGGTTCACGATTCGATGTTAGTGAATGTCGCGCAGCGATACGACCGCAGTAGATTCAACTGAGGATTTTGGGTTAAATAGACCTGTCTCCTTTTTGGGGTTGTCACTTTAATTTTTCTTCTGCTTTTGAATTTTTTGGGGTTTATATGCCCGCAATTTGTCCGTGGCCCTGGGACGAACGCTTACCCTCTCTTCGCTGATCTCGCGTATCGTTTTCAGGATTTTGGGATTTCTCCAGAGGATCGTCGACATCGATTCGGGCGAGACCCTGATTAAGGTACAGGGCGTCTCGGCCCTTACAGTTGCGCTTCTCTTGTGACTTTGGCGTTTCTGTCTTGCGAGAGACGAATAAAGGGGACAGATTTATTTTCAAAGCGAACGGCTGTCATTGCGATACCCAAAGGGCATAAATACCCAAAGGGCATAAAGGAGCGCCAGCGACGCGGCAATCTCCAGATGCTTGATCTTAAGCAAAAAGATTGCTTCGCTTCGCTGCAGCCAAAGCATTCGCTGCAGTCAAAGCATTCGCTGCGCTCATGGGCTGGGCCCCGCTCGAGGGCAGGATGCCCGAGTGCCGGGCGCGCCGGGAGCGCGGCCCGGACTGCAATGACGATAGTTTTGGCTTAAGTAAGTGGCATTATCATCGAAACAGTGAATCATCCATCGTAGCGAGATTATCGGCGATCAGCGGGGTGAATCCCATGTTGGCGAGGATGTCGCGTTCCAGCTCGATTCCCGGTGCTATTTCGATCAACCGCAGGCCTGCCCGGTCGAGCTCGAACACGGCGCGTTCGGTGATGTAGAGAATTTTCTGGCCGCGCTCGATGGCGTACTCCCCGCTGAATGTGAGGTGCTCGACCTGTGGTACGAACTTGGCGATCTTACCCTCGGTGATGATCTTCAGCTCGCCGTTTTCACAGGCGACTTGCAGGCCGCCGCTGGTGAAGGTGCCCAGGAAAAAGACTTCCCGAGCGTTCTGGCTAATATTGATAAATCCGCCGGCGCCGGCGGTTCTGGTGCCGAAGCGACTGACGTTGACGTTGCCCGTGCTGTCGGCCTGGGCCATGCCGAGAAACGCCTGGTCGAGGCCGCCGCCATCGTAGAAATCGAACTGGGCGGGCTGATCGATGATCGCGGCGGCGTTGGCCACGGCGCCAAAGTTGAGCCCGGACGCGGGGATGCCGCCGATACCGCCGGGCTCGACAGTCAGGGTAACGCTTTGCAGACGGCCCTCTTCGCTGGCGACGCCGGCGACCGTCTCGGGCATGCCGATACCGAGATTGACCACGGCCCCGGGCTTGAGATCGCGCGCGGCGCGGCGGCCGATAATTTTCCGCTCGTTGAGCGGCAGACTGGCGATCGACGATTGCGCCAGCTCGATCTCACCGGTGAATGCGGGATTGTAATCCACGCCAAAGGTTTGCTGATGATGTTCTTGCGGCGCCAGCACCACCTGGTCGACCAGTATGCCGGGGATGCGCACCAGGCTTGGCGGCAGGCTGTGACGACTGGTGATGCGCTTGACCTGAACGATGACGAGGCCGCCGCTGTTGCGGGTTGCCTGGGCGATGGCCAGCGCTTCGAGGGGCAGGGCCTCGTGTTCCATGGTGATGTTGCCCGACGGGTCCGCGGTGGTACCGCGCAGGAAAGCCACGTCGATCGGAAATGATTTGTAGAACAGGTACTCCTCGCCATCAATTTCGATGAGCCTGACCAGCTCCTCGGTGGTACTCTGGTTGAGCTTACCGCCGTCCACGCGGGGGTCGACGAAGGTCTTCAGACCGACCCGGGTGATGGCGCCGGGGCGACCCGCTGCAATGTCGCGGTACAGGTGCGAGATCACTCCCTGCGGCAGGTTGTAGGCTTCGACATCATCAGTCAGCGCCAGCTTGCCCAGTTTTGGCACCAGTCCCCAGTGACCGCCAATGACGCGTTTTACCAGCCCGCGGTGGCCGAGATGATTGAGGCCGCGCTCACCCCCGTCACCCTGGCCCGCGGCGTAGACCAGGGTCAGGCCGGTGGGTGTGGCGCTGTCGAGAAAGCGTTGCTCGAGGCTGACCGCTAGCGCTTCGGGAAAGCCGATTCCGACGAATCCGGCTGTCGCCAGCGTTGCCCGATCCGGGATTTTAGCGATCGCCTCCTCGGCGCTGACCAGTTTTGACATGCAACCACTCCGGGTATCCAGCTTTTCATCCTGTATACAGGGCTGTGGTGGCAAGTGCAATTACGCTTTTGCCTAGATGGCGGCACATGATCGCCGGCGGCGATACCGTCTCCGCGATCGGGATCCTTGAATCGGTGGCGGTTGGTGGGCCTGGAATATCTCCGATTTTATTGATTCAGGTCCGGTTTCCGGTTGGTCTGATGCGTGAAACTGAACCCATGAGTAAAAAAATACCTTCATTGAAGCACACGGCGTTGTACACGACCTGTGACTTGAAATGGCTCGATTTCACTACCACCCAGGAAACCGAGCCGCTGGAGCAGCCGCTCGGACAGGAGCGTGCGCTCGAGGCGATTGAATTCGCGGTGGATATCGAACAGCAGGGATTTAATCTGTTCGTGGTAGGAGACCCTGGCCTCGGCAAGCAGGAACTGGTCCAGCAGATTCTGTCCCAGCGTGCGCTAGATACCGATTCCCGTTGGGACTGGTGCTATGTGAACAATTTTTCCAATCCGCAAAAACCCCGTGTACTAAGGTTGCCACCGGGGATGGGACAGAAATTGCGCCTCGATATGGAGTCGCTGGTCGAGGATTTGCTGACTTCCCTGCCTTCGTCATTTCAAAGTGATGAGTATCGCAATCGTCGGCAGGAAATCGAGCAGGAACTGCGGGAACGCCAGGAGAAGGCTTTTCGCAATCTCGATCGGGAAGCCGAGGAAAAGGGCATCATCGTCATACGTACTCCGGGCGGCTATACGATGGGACCGATGGCTGACGGCAAGCCGCTCGATCAACAGCAATTCGCAAAGCTATCGGCTGAAGAAAGGCAACATATCGAGGAATTGATTGCGGAACTGCAGCAGGACTTGCAGGCCATTATCCGCGATATCCCGCTGGTGGAACGCGAACATCATCAACGCGTCAAGGCGCTGAACCAGGAAATTACCCGTCTCACGGTCGAACAACTCATCGCCTGGATGGAGAACAGTTACCGGAATCAGCCGCAAATCATGGAATACCTGTCGGAGGTAAAAGAAAATGCGATCAAGAATGTCGATGCTTTTCTGCCCGCGGAGGGGACCCGTGAAGCCGATAATATCGCCAGCCGCGTCGCCGAGTTTCACGCATACAGCATCAATGTCATCGTCGATAACTCCGATAGCGAAGGGCCGGCGATCGTGTTCGAGGACAATCCCAGCTACCAGAGCCTGATCGGACGGGTCGAATACGTATCCCAGATGGGTACACTGATTACCGATTTTACCCTGATCAAGCCCGGCGCCCTGCATCGCGCCAACGGTGGTTTTCTGGTCCTCGATGCCCACAAACTGCTGACCCATGGATTTGCCTGGGAAGGCTTGAAACGAGCGCTAAAATCCCGCGAACTAAAAATTCAATCTCTCGAGCAAATGTTAAGCCTGGTCAACACGGTGTCGCTGGAACCGGAAGCGATACCGATCGATGTCAAGCTTATCCTCACCGGTGAACCCAGGCTCTACCAATTGCTACGAACCTATGATCACGAGTTCGATCAGCTGTTCAAGGTATCCGCGGATTTTGCCCGTAGCACCCGGCGTGATGCCGGCAGTGTTCAGCAATATGCCCGCATGGTTTCGGCGCTGCAACGGGATCGTGGCGCGCGGCCGCTGGATAAGGCCAGTGTTGGAAGAGTGATTGAGGAAGCATCGCGCACGGCAGGCGATGGCGAGCGGCTCTCGCTGCGGCTGGACGACATGCGCGACCTGCTGAGCGAGGCTGATTACTGGGCAGGGAAGGGCGATCGGGAAGTGATCGAACTTGCCGATATCGAGTTGGCCATCGCGAAGCGACAACATCGCCAGGATCAGTATCGTGAACTGTTGCAGGAGCAGGTTCTGCGAGGAATCAGGCTGATCGATACCGAGGGCGCCAGGGTGGCGCAGGTCAATGCGTTGTCGGTTCTGGAAGCTGCCGGTTATCGCTTTGGCCAGGCTTCGCGGATTACCGCCACCGCCAGGCTCGGGCGTAGCGGCATCGTCGATATCGAGCGCGAGGCAAAACTGGGCGGCGAGATTCATTCCAAGGGGGTCATGATTCTGTCGTCCTACCTGGCTGGTCGCTATGCCTCGGATCAGCCGCTACCGCTGGCCGCGAGCCTTGCCTTCGAACAGTCGTACGGCATGGTCGACGGCGATAGTGCATCAGCGGCCGAGTTGTGCGCATTGCTGTCCGCAATCGGCGAGGTTCCGTTGCGACAGTCGCTGGCTGTTACCGGCTCGATCAATCAACTCGGTGAGATCCAGGCAGTCGGCGGCGTAAACGAGAAAATCGAGGGCTTTTTCGAACTTTGCGACGCTCGTGGGCTGAGCGGAGATCAGGGTGTCATCATCCCGGCGGCGAACCGCGCACACCTGATGTTGCACAAGGACGTTCGCGAGGCGGTTAAAGAGGGTGAATTTGATGTTTACCCGGTCGAACGCGTAGAGGAAGTGATGCAGTTACTGTCGGGTTTGCCACCGGGTGCGGTTAATTCCAGGGGTAATTACCCGCGTAAAAGCTTCAATTACCGAATACAAAAACGCATCGAAAAACTGCAGAAGCTGCAGCGACAGGTTTCAAAGTCGGCAGGGAACAAAAAGTCATGACGACAGGCCAGTCGAATAACGGCGGGAAGCACAAGGTGTTGCTGGCGGCTGACGCGGGGAGTTACTCCGTCACCACCGTTAGTCTCGCGGTGGCGATGGCCGCTTCGACGAATACGCTGCTGCAGGGTTTGTTTATCGAGGATGAAGACTTGCTGCAGGTCACCGGCTTACCCTGTTCCCGCGAAATCACCCTGACCACGGCAACTGAACGACCCCTGAGTATCGACCAGGTGCAGCGATCCCTGCAACTGGTCGCTCGCCAGTTCGAGCAGACCCTGCAACGTGAGGCCCAGGCGCTAAAGGTGGCATGGAGTTGCGAGACTGTTCGTGGTCGGGTACGCGACATCGGCTCGATGCCGAAAGCGGAGGCGACTTACACGATATTCGCCCGGCCGGTGTCGAATCGATTGCCATTCGGACGGATAGCGGGCGCGCGCAAAATCCTGGTGCTGGGTAACGAGTCGCCCTATCAACAGCAGGCCCTGGATATGCTGCTGCGTCGACCGGGTCACGAAAGGGCTGAATTGACGTTTTGCGATGGCAATCGTGAGGGCGGAGTTTCGTCCGAAGAATCGCAGCGCATTCGCTATCGGGATAACGAGGTCCGGCTGATCGAGCTTAACCGTGACCAGCTGTTTGCGCGTCTCTCCGAGGTGGGTTCCGCTTTCGATTACGCGATTATATCCAGGCGCGAAAATGCCGAGGATTTGTGGCTTATCCTGGGCATGCTGCGTTGCCCGGTTATCCTGGTGGATTAACCCGCATCGCTCACCGTTTTACGGCGTCCGCAATAGAAAATCGGTGAGCGATGCGGGTTAACCGCTTCCGACACCAGGTCGATCCCGAACGTACCGCTTCTTTGCTTCAGCGTGCGCGAGAAATCTCGGTGACGATGTCGTCGGCCGTTATCGGGCCCTCGAATCGATGCCGGAAGAGGCCATCCGGGTCGATGATGAAGGTGGTCGGTAACACGTTCACCTCCCCGTAACCCGTCATTGGGTTCTGGCCGTGGCCGAGGATGGGAAAAGTGACGCCGAGGCGATCGACATACGCCCGTATGGTCGCCTTGTCGCCGTCCTCGAAGCTGACGCCCCAGACTTGCGCACGCGCCCTGTTTTGCTGATAAAAGCGTTCCAGTTCGGGCATTTCCCTGAGGCAAGGGGCGCACCAGGTCGCCGCCGGCGGCGATCTTGACTTCCTGGCTACCGTTGGTCTGCTGCGGTAATCCGAGTGTATCGTCGAGGTCGAAGGCTTCACGTAAATCTTCGAGCTCGTCGCTGAGCGCGATCAAACCACTTTTGCTGGCGATTTCACGGGCGCTTTCCTTTTTTACCTCCTTCTCTTTTTTCGTCTTTTCCTTCTTCTTCACTTCTTTCTTTTCGACTTCCTTTTTGACCAGCTCTTTTTTTGGCGGTGGTTTGACTTTTTGTTTTTCGAGAATCAGCTTCGCCAGGCGCGGCGAGACGTCGACCAGGTTTTTCTGTACTACCTCGGGGAGTGTGACAAGGTTCAATGACACGCCGGCGCCGAGGAACAACAGCAGCATGACGATCGTGAGTGTGCGAAATACGCGATCCTCGCGGTGATCTGCCCAGGGTAGATTGGGTTCCAGCGTTGCCGTGCCTGTTGCCATCAGCTATCCGGCGCCTTCTGGTTGACGGCAAAGGAAATGTTGGTGTATCGCGTAGCGGCGCAGGTGAGCATGATTTTTTTCAGCAAACCGTAAGAAATCGCCTGGTCGCCCATGATGGTGACGCCTTTCCTGTCGGTAATGTCCTTGACCGAAACCGCCGCCTCCGCGAGCGCCTCGAACAGGGGCCTGATGGTTTTCCGGTCGTTGCCGAGTGCATCCTTCACCGTGATAATGGCCTTTCCCTGCAAGCGGATGACGCGTTCGTCGACGGCAATCACGAGGTTACGCGTCGGCAGTTTCTCGGTGGCGGCCTCGGGCAGGATGATGTTCTTCAGAGAAGGCAGCACTTCGGTGCTGGTGGCGTTTACCAGCAGGAAAAAAACCAGAATGGTGAAGATGTCCATCAGCGACACCATCTCGATGAAGATGACTTTGCAAGGCGCAGGTGGGTATTCGGCGTTACCGGCGGCGAATTTGAATCGACCCCGGTATTCACCCTTTTCAGCGGTTACTCGTTTACCGACAATATGGCCGTCGAGGCGCAATTTGGGCAATCGACCGGCAGCGTATCGAGTAGCACTTTCCTCAAGGGAAACCTGGTGATGCAACCACTGCCGGATTTGAAGTATTCCCCTTACATGACGCAGGGATTCGGTAAGGTCAAGATCAAGTCCAGCAGCTCGCTGATTACGGCCAACGATGACACCAGCGCCTTTGCCCAGGTTGGAATCGGCGTACAGCGCTATGTCAGCCGCAGTTTTCTGTTTCGAATCGAAGTCAACGAGTATGTCATTTTTTCGACGACCAGCACCAACAAAAGCAATGAGGTAGCAAACGAATGGAAAGTCGGTTTCGCGGTATTTTACTAGCGCTAAGGTTTTTGGTCCTGGTCCTGCCGGCAGCCGAAGCTGCCGCGCAAAGCGACGAGGACGGGCAGACCAGTTTGATCGAGCCTCAGATCGAACGTGTGGATTTTGATGAATCATTGATTGACACGGCTGATTTCGAGATTGCCCTCTACGGTGGCTACCTCGCGGTAGAAAATTTCGATACCAACTTCGTCAGCGGCCTCAGGCTCGGCTATCACATCTCCGAGGATTTTTTCGTGCAGGCCTCCTATGGCAGCAGCAAGGTCGGCAAGACCAGTTTTGAAAAACTAAGCGGCGGCGCCCCGTTACTTTCCGACTCCGAGCGCGATGTCGAGTATTACCTGATCAGCCTGGGTTTCAACCTGTTTCCGGGTGAGGCATTCCTTACCGATTCGACTACATTTAATACGGTGTTTTACATTTCCGGCGGCCTCGGCTCGACCGATTTCGCCGGCGACGAGCGGCATACACTGACCTATGCAGCCGGCCACCGTACCGTTTTCACCGACAACTTCAGTCTTGATATCGAAATGCGGGACCTGGTTTTCGACATGGATATTTTCGGTAAAGAGGAGACGACCCATAATCTTGAATTCACCGTGGCGGTAAACCTGTTTTTCTGAGGAGTATGAATATGATATGTAATTTTTCGCGCGGGTTGACAGGTCTGTTGCTGGCCGGTTTTGTCGCCTTTGTGCCCGTCGCCGCGGCGGACGCGGCCGAAATCGACGAAGCGGCGCCCGATTTCACCCTCAAATCACTGGGTGGCAAAAACCTCAAGCTCAGTGAATTGGCCGGTAACGTCGTATTGATCAATTTCTGGGCGTCTTGGTGCGGACCCTGTCGCGAGGAAATGCCCTTGCTGAACGCCCTGCACAACAAGTATGAACCGCTCGGCTTCACGGTGTGGGGCGTAAACGTCGAGGAGAATTCCGCCAGCGCGGAAGGTTTTTTTAAGAAATTTCCCGGTGGACTTCCCGATTCTGCTCGACGACACCAACACGGTCAGCAAGCTGTACAAGGTCATCGCCATGCCTACCACCGTGGTCGTCGATCGCGATGGCAGAATGCGTTTCCTGCTGGATCTGCACCGGGTCTATAGCTGGCGTTCGGTAACGTCTTCCTGCTCGTCGAGCTTGCCGAGTTCATGGGTAGCCACGGCTTCGGCATATTCGACCGAACCGGGTGACAGGTACTCGGCAATCGGTGTACCAAAGGGTCCGGCAACCAGCGCCGACTGCTCCGCCGGGGCGATTCCGGGGCGCGTACCTATGCGGATCAGGGTAAACAGCAGGATGGTCATGAATACCAACGCGATCCCCCAGAAGTAAAACGCCATGCCGAAGGAATCCATTAAAAATGCGATGGTGATGGGGCCCGTCATCGCACCGATCCCGGATACCATGACCAGGCTGCCACTGGCGCCGATAATCTGGTGGGGTGCGAGCCGGTCGTTGGCATAGGCCACGCAGATCGAATACATCGGCATCGCCACGCCGCCAAGGGCGACGATAACGAGATAGAAGAACAGGCTGTTCTTGGGCACGAAGACCGCCAGCAGGCAACAGACGATCGCGGCGATGGACAGTGCCGCCATGACACCACGTCGGCCGATGCGGTCCGAAATGTAGCCGACCGGCCATTGCAGGATCAGGCTGCCGATGAGAAAACAGGCCATGAACCACGAGATCGACTTGATGTCGGCCAGCACCTCGGTCGCATAGATTGCGCCGAGACCAAAGATGGTGCCATGCGCCATGCCGGTAAGACAGTTACCGATCACCGCCAGCGGTGAGGCCCGGTAGAGGTCGATGACCGACATCTTCGACGAGGTGGTGAAGCTGGGCGCCGGTTTCACGGTGAGCAGAATCGGGATCAGGCCGAATGAAATAATCACCGAAATCAGGATGAACAGGTCGATCGCATCGGGTTTGGCGAGGTTGAGCAGGAACTGCCCGGCGCCCATACTGCCGGTGACGATGACCATGTAGACCGATAACACCTTGCCGCGGGTTTCGTTGCTGGCGCGATCGTTCAGCCAGCTCTCGGCGACGACATAGAAACCGGCAAAGCTGATGCCGGTAATCACGCGCATGGCCATCCATATCCAGGGGTCGATATAGACGCCGTGAAACAGTATCGATATCGATGCGAGCGAGGCCAGGGCCGAGAACACGCGAATATGGCCAACCCGATTGACCAGGATCGGCGCCACTATCGAGCCGATAAAAAGGCCGATGAAATAACCCGACATCATGATGCCGGTGGTAAAGGTCTCAAAACCCTCGATACTGGCGCGTACGCCCAACAGCGTGCCCTGCAGGCCGTTGGCCAGCATCATGAAACCGATGCCGAGCAGTATCGCCCAGCATGCTGTGAGGTTTTTCCACATAAGACCTGGATTCCGCGTAAGGGCTGTTGTTTAGCCCGGTTTTGACTGCGCGGATTCTAGTAGAGTGTGCGCACTCCAGCAATGCAAAAATTGGATCGCAGCCGGTATTTTTGCGAGCGATCCCCGATGGGCTATAGTAGCCGTGCATCCTGGAGAGGAAATAAACATGGCATCGGGCTCAAAATTGGTCATTATCGCGGCGTTGATCGGTAACAGCCTGATATCGATTACAAAGTTCGTCGCGGCCTCGATCACCGGTAGTGCGGCGATGATGTCGGAAGGAATCCACTCACTGGTCGATACCGGGAACCAGATCCTGTTGCTCTACGGCATGAAACGCGCGGCGCGGCCCGCGGATGAAGAATTTCCCTTTGGTTATGGCAAGGAGATTTACTTCTGGAGCTTCATCGTCGCCATCCTGATATTTGCGCTCGGCGGCGGTATCTCGATATACGAGGGTGTTCAACACGTGCAGCACCCCGAGCCGATCACTAACGCGTTGGTCAATTACATCGTGCTCGGATTGGCGCTGGTGTTCGAAGGCGCCGCCTGGTATTTCGCGTTTCTCGAATTCAATCGGGTCAAGGGTCGCTGGGGTTACCTGGAGGCGATACAACGCGCCAAGGATCCCTCGATATTCGTGGTTCTGTTCGAGGACAGCGCCGCCATGCTTGGCCTGCTGGTGGCGTTTGCCGGGGTGTGGTTGAGCGAGACCACCGGCATACTGATGTTCGATGGTATCGCCTCGATTATTATCGGCCTGATTTTGCTGGGCACGTCGATCTGGCTGGCCTACGAAACCAAGGGCCTGTTAATCGGGGAGAGCGCCAACCAGTCGGTCATTCGCGGAATTCGCGACAGCCTGCGCGGCAAGGCCAACATTGACCACGTAAACGAGATACTGACCATGCACATGGGGCCGGATTTCATTCTCGCGAATATCAGTGTCGATTTTGATGGCCGCATCACCGCAAAACAGGTCAAGGCCGATATCGCCGCTATCGATCGCAGCATCAAGCAGGAATACCCGCAGATAAAACGTGTTTTCATCGAGGCGGAAAAACGCGGCAACAAGTTCCCGCCAGGCAGCTAGCCCACCTCCCCGGGAAGGTTCTCGCGGAGGCGCAGAGACGCGGGGCTCGCGGAGGTATATAGGGGCTGTCCAAATTTAAATAGAGATAGCCAGGCATTCACCCTGCAAAATGTCCTCAGCGTTCCCTGCGCCTCTGCGAGAACACTTTTTTGGAGTGCTGAGATCAAATAGTGCCGGTGCCTACTCGTGGCGTTCGATAAAGTCTTCCAGTTTTTGCGCTAGAATATCCCAGATCGCCATGGGACCAGCCTTCTGCACCGTTTCCTCGCGCCAGTGTTCCACCGGCATGGACTTGATTTCGTCGGCGTGTTGCGGCAACTGCTGGCGCCGGGTTTTGATATCCCGAAGTTCGGAGTGCGCGTCGTGATCCTCATGGAGCTGTTCGGCGGCCTCATGTGCGCGCACATAGAGTTCGTCGATATGCTTCAGGCGAGACTCGTATTCGCGAATATGCTGTTCGATTAAATGCTCTTTGTTGCTCATGATTCGACTCCCGTTCAGATTTAGTTACAGGTTATCCCTTTCGATTGTAACTTAGTCTGACCTATATCAAAAAAATGAGTTGATCGTTTACGGGCGCAAGGCTAATCTTCTGGCTCCTCAATTCCCAGCCCAGGTATGTCTCCTTCGGTTTTACTCCAGACCCGCGATCTTAGCTGCATGCGTAACGATCGCCTGTTGTTCGAGCAGCTCGAAATCAGCCTCGATGCGGGGCAGATGCTGGTCGTTGAAGGTCCCAACGGTTGCGGCAAGACCAGCCTGCTACGCATCCTCACGGGACTCAGAATGGCTGACGGCGGCCAGGTACTGTGGCGCGGTGAACCCATCGACCGTCTCGCCGGCGATTACTTCGAACAGGTCAATTACGTCGGCCATCACGACGGCGTCAAACACGAACTCTCCTGCCTCGAGAACTTGCGTCTGGCGAGGGCCATGGGCGCGCCTTCAGACAATGATCTCGATGACGTGCTCGAACAGGTCAACCTCTATGCCTATGGCGAAACCGATGTCGGCAGTCTCTCGGCAGGGCAGAAGCGCCGACTCGCGCTGGCGAGATTGCTCGCCACCGAAGCGACCCTGTGGATACTGGACGAACCTTTCACATCGCTGGACAAGGCCAGCATGGCGATGTTCGCATCCGCATTTGAGCACCATCTGCAGCGACAGGGTATGATCGTCGTGACTTCGCATCACGACATTTCGCTGCCGCATCAGGCGCTGCAGCGACTGCAACTGGGAATGCCGTCATGAGTCATCGCCTGTCGTTATCCCAGGCCTTTGTCTTCCTGCTCAGGCGTGACCTGCTGCTGGCGCTGCGCAACCGTGCCGAGTACGCGATGCCGCTGCTGTTCTTCGTGCTGGTCATTACCCTGTTTCCACTGGCGCTCGGCGCCTCGCCGGAGCTGCTGGCGCGCATTGCGCCCGGTATCATCTGGGTTGCGGCGCTACTGGCGGCCATGCTGTCGCTGGACAGTATATTCCGCTCCGATTTCGACGATGGCTCGCTCGAACAGATTCTGCTCAGCGCACATCCGGTAGCGGTGCTGGTGCTGGCCAAGGTGAGTGCGCACTGGCTGGTAACCGGTTTGCCGTTGCTGCTCGTCGCACCGCTGCTGGCGGAAATGCTGGGTATGCCGGTAGCGGCGCAAACGACCCTGTTATTGACCATCCTCATCGGTACGCCGATCCTGAGCCTGATCGGCGCCATCGGTGTCGCCTTGACCGTCGGGCTGCGAAAAGGTGGTATAATTCTGTCCCTGCTGGTACTGCCGTTATACGTGCCGGTTTTAATTTTTGCCGCCAGCGCAACCGAAAATGCCGCGAGCGGGTTTGACCCCTCCGCGCAGATTTACATGTTGCTGGCATTTCTGTTCTTATCGATCTCGCTATCGCCCTGGGCCACGGCCGCGGCGCTACGAATGTCCGCTAGCTAGACGGGTACCCATGTTTCTCTGGTTTCACAAGTTAGGTTCGCCCCCGCACTTCTACCGTATCGCCGGCAAATGGATTCCATGGCTCGGCTGGATTTTCCTGCTGTTACTGGCGGCCGGACTCTATGGCGGCCTGGTCGAGGCGCCGCCCGACTACCAGCAGGGCGAAAGTTATCGCATCATTTTCGTACACGTGCCCTCCGCCTGGATGTCTTTGTTCATCTACGTGGTCATGGCGATTTGTGGGGCCATCATCATCATATGGCACATGAAACTGGCCGAGGTGGTATTGATCAGCAGCGCGCCGATCGGCGCCAGCTTTACCTTCCTGGCGCTGGTCACCGGCTCGCTGTGGGGTAAACCGATGTGGGGAACCTACTGGGTCTGGGATGCGCGCCTGACTTCGGAACTGATCCTGCTGTTTTTGTACCTCGGAATCATCGGTCTGCATAATGCTATCGACGACAAGCGCACCGCGGGACGGGCCGTTGCCATTCTTGCGCTCGTCGGCGTCGTCAACATTCCCATTATTCACTACTCGGTGGAGTGGTGGCATTCGCTGCACCAGGGGCCGACCGTGACCAAGTTCGACAAGCCTTCGATCCACTGGAGCATGCTGCTGCCGCTGTTGCTGATGGCGCTGGCATTCCAGGTTTATTATGTTCTGGCCCTGTTTCAGAAATGCCGGGCCGAACTGTTGAGGCGCGAACGCAACAGCAAATGGGTTGAGGAACTTTAAGTGCTGGAATTTTTCAAAATGGGTGGTTACGCCGCCTTTGTATGGCCAAGTTACGGGCTCGCGGCACTGGTGCTGTGGTTGAACTGGTATCTTCCCTGTAAACAACACGAAAAAGAGTTGCGCCAGCTAAAAAGGCGCAAAAAGGCTGAACGGAAATGACTCCTGCAAGAAAGAAACGACTGGCATTGATCCTGCTAATGGTTGGCGGCGTTGCTACCGGTGTCGGTTTTGCGCTCAAATCGCTGGATCAGAACATCATGTTTTTCTTTAGCCCGAGCGAAGTGATATCCGGCAAGGCGCCCACCGACAAGCTGTTCCGCATGGGCGGCATGGTCGTCGAAGGCAGCGTCCATCGCCCCGGCGACGGTTTGACGGTCGAATTTGACCTGACCGACAACGAGCACAGCGTAATCGTAAAATACACCGGAATTCTGCCGGACCTGTTCCGCGAGGGGCAGGGCATCATCGCCAACGGCAAATTGAACGCATCCGGTGAATTCATTGCGGAGGAAGTGCTCGCCAAGCACGATGAGAATTACATGCCGCCGGAACTGGCCGATATGCACGACGGTAAGGAGAGCGCGCAGTGATACCCGAGATTGGCCAGTTTGCGCTGATCGTTGCACTCTGCATCGCGGTTATCCAGGCGCTGGTGCCGCTCGCCGGGGCCAGCTTCGGCATACAGCGCTGGGTTGCGTTGGCGGTACCTGCCGCGCTGGCGCAGCTGTTGTTCGTAGGCATTGCCTATGGCTGCCTGACCTGGGCCTTTCTGAGCCACGATTTTTCGGTGCTCTACGTGGCGCAGCACTCCAACACGAAGTTGCCCTTGATATACCGGATTTCGGGTGTCTGGGGTTCGCACGAGGGTTCGCTATTACTGTGGACGCTGGTGCTGGCGCTGTGGAGCGGGGCGGTGGCGCTGTTCACGCCCGGTGTGCCTCGCGTGATGCGCGCGCGCGTGCTCGCGGTGCTCGGAATGGTCAGCTGCGGTTTTCTGCTTTTTGTCATCGGCACTTCCAATCCTTTCGAGCGCCTGCTGCCCGCGGCGGCCGAGGGTAGTGATCTGAATCCGCTGCTGCAGGACATCGGCCTGGCGATACACCCGCCGTTGCTGTACTTCGGCTATGTCGGTTTTTCGGTGGCGTTTGCTTTTTCCATCGCGGCCCTGATTTCGGGACAGGTGGACTCCGCCTGGGCGCGCTGGGCGCGGCCCTGGACCAACATCGCCTGGCTGTTCCTGACGCTCGGCATTGCACTCGGCAGCTGGTGGGCCTACTACGAACTCGGCTGGGGCGGCTGGTGGTTCTGGGATCCGGTCGAAAATGCCTCGTTCATGCCCTGGCTGATCGGTACCGCGTTGATGCATTCGCTCGCCATTACCGAGAAGCGGGGCACCTTCAAAGCCTGGACCGCACTGCTGTCTATCTTTGCATTTTCCCTGAGTTTACTCGGCACCTTTCTGGTGCGCTCGGGAGTTTTGACGTCGGTACACGCCTTTGCCAGTGATCCGAGTCGCGGAAAATATATTCTCGGCTTTCTGGCCGTGGTTGTGGGTGGTTCGTTAGCCCTGTACGCGTGGCGTGCGCCTCTGCTCCGAAGCGCCGCGCAAACGCGCCTGTTATCCCGCGACGGTACGCTTTTGCTCAATAACGCTTTTCTTTCGGTCGTCACCGGCGCCATCCTGCTGGGGACGCTTTACCCGATCGCGATCGATGCCATGGGCGGCAAGATCTCGGTTGGACCGCCGTACTTCAACCTGATGTTTATCTCCCTGACGGCGCCGCTGGGCGTCCTTATCGGTATCGGGATGCTGATTCGCTGGAAGCAGGACAGCCTGCAGCGCCTGTTCGATCAGTTGAAGGTACCTGCGCTGTTGGTGGTGGCACTGGCACTGGCGTTAAGTTTAGCCCTGCCACAATGGCTCTGGGGGGCATTTCTCGGTATCGCGATGGCGCTGTGGATCAGCGTCACCGCCGTCATAACGATCCACCGGCGCTTTCACAACCGGGCCCTGCTGTCGACTTTGCGTTCCACGCCTGCCGGCTTTTACGGCATGTTGCTCGGGCACCTCGGAATCGCTGTGTTCATCATCGGTATTACCCTGACCAGCCTCTATACCCAGGAAAAGGACTTGCGCATGGCCCCGGGTGACAGCTATACCGTGGCGGGTTACGAGTTCACCTTCCGGGGTGTGCGTAAATTCAATATCGAAAACTACGTCGCTACCCGTGGCAGCTTCAGTGTGCGTTCCAGTGATGGCGGCTTCCAGACAGACCTGTTCCCGGAAAAAAGAATCTACCTGGTGCGGAACAATCCGATGACCGAGGCCGCCATAGACGCCGGGTTGACTCGCGACCTGTTTATCGCGCTGGGTGAACCGCTCGATGAGCAGGGCGCCTGGGCGGTCCGGATTTACTACAAGCCGTTCATCCGCTGGATCTGGCTTGGCGCCATTATCATGGCCATCGGCGGCTTGTTCGCGGCCAGCGATCGGCGCTACCGAAGCCTGTCCCGCCGCAGAGCCCGCGTCAGTCAGGACGCGGCGAGGCAGGTTTCATGAGCCGCTCCATTCTGCCGCTGGTTGTTTTTGCCCTGATGGTCGGGTTGCTGTGGCACGGTCTGAGCCTGGACCCAAAGAAGGTGCCATCGCCTCTGATCGACAAGCAGGCACCCTCGTTTTCACTGGCGATGCTGGAAGATCCGTCGCGTAAACTGTCGACCGGCGACCTGGCAGGGCAGGTCTGGGTGCTCAACGTGTGGGCCTCGTGGTGCGTGTCCTGTCGCGCCGAACACGAAGTGATCACTGCCCTTGCCGGTCGCAACCTGGTGACGGTGGTCGGGCTCAATTACAAGGACGACCCCGCCGATGCGGCTAAATGGCTGCAAAAATTTGGTAATCCCTATGCGGTCAGCGTTATCGATCGCGATGGGCGTGTCGGCATGGACTGGGGTGTTTACGGAGTGCCGGAAACCTTTGTCATCGGTGCCGATGGGTTGATCAGGTACAAGCACATCGGCCCGGTAACGCATGAGTCGCTGGAGCGGAAGATCATGCCGAAGCTCGAGGAGTTACTGGGTTGAGAGTCTTGCTATTGATGTTATGCCTCGGTGTCTGGGTGGTACCGGCACAGGCCGCGATCGAAGCTTACCAGTTCGATTCGCCACAAATGGAAACTGACTACAACCGGCTTATCGATGAATTGCGCTGCCTGGTGTGTCAGAACCAGAACCTGGCCGGCTCCGACGCCGAGCTCGCGCGCGATCTGCGGCGCGAAACCTATGAAATGCTGCGGCAGGGCAAATCACCCGAGCAGGTGGTCGAGTTCATGGTCGCCCGCTACGGCGATTTTGTGCTTTATCGCCCCCAGTTCAAGCCAACCACCTATCTACTGTGGTTGGGTCCTTTCCTGCTCATGCTGGGGGTTCTTTACCTGCTGGTGCGGCGCTTGCGCAAGCCTGATGAGACGGTTGAAGTGGATGCCGACGCCCTCACCAAAGCGAAACAACTGCTGGAAAATAACGAGTCGAATCAATGAGTTTCTGGATAGTCGCTGCCGCGCTACTGGTGCTGGCGCTCGCCATTTTGGTGATTCCGCTGGTGCGTGGTTCGCGCACGCAAGCCACCGATCATCGCCAGCAGCAAAACATTCAAATCGCCCGCGAGAAGAAGCAGTTACTGGATGCCCAGCTCGCCGAAGCTGAGATCGACCAGGCAGCTTTTGACGCCGCCTACCTGGATTTGCAAACCACGCTGGCGCTGGAGCTTGAGCGCGGCGAAGTCAGGGATGAAGGCGCGCGCGGTAACTGGATGGCGCCGATCGTGCTGCTGGCGATACCCTGCGCCAGTATTGCTCTCTACCTGGTATACGGTGAGTACCGCGTCATCGAAAACCCGCAGCTGACGCAGGCCGCAACGCAACCGTCGCAGGCCGCCGCGCCGCAGATGAGTCTCGATGAAATGGTCGCAGCGATCGAGAAGCGCTTGCGTGAAAACCCCGACGATGCCGAGGCCTGGTTCCTGTTCGGCCGTTTGCACCTGGCGAAACAGGAAATCGATGCGGCGGTGAATGCCTTCAGGCGCAGCGATACGCTGATGCCTGAGGAACCCGGCATTTTGTTCGCACTCGCCGATGCGCTGGCGATGCAGAACAATGGCAGCCTGCTCGGTGAACCGGAAGCGCTGGTGCAACGCGGCCTGCAGCGCGCGCCCAACTTTCCGAATGGCTTGTGGCTAGCCGGAATGGCCGCCGAACAACGCCAGGATTTCAGCGCGGCGCACCGCTACTGGTCACTGCTATTACCGATGATCGTCGACGATGCGACTGTCGCAGACGAGGTCAGGGGCCTGCTGGCGGCGCTGGAGCAGCGCGACCCGGAACTGGTCAAGGCGGCAGGCGACAAGCGCGAGCTAAGCCTGCGCATCGATATCGACGACGAACTACGCGCGCGAGCCACCGCCGAGACCGCGGTTTTCGTCTATGCCAGGGCAATGCAGGGACCTCCGATGCCGCTGGCGGTTAAACGCCTGCGGTTGCAGGACTTGCCGCTAACGCTTTCGCTGGGTGATGCCGATGCCATGGTGCCATCGATGAAACTGTCGTCATACGATCAGGTCGTCGTCGGTGCGCGCGTTTCCTTCAGCGGTAATCCGGCCGCGCAGAACGGGGATTTTTACACCGAACTGGAGTCGGTGGACAGTGCAAACCCACCCGAGCAGATCAGCCTGACCATCGATCGGGTCAAGTAATAGAATCGGCCATCAGTCGAAGGTTTTCCTGATTTCGTCGAAGGGCGCCGCCGTAAACGGGTTAATACCCGAAAGTTTCCGCAATCGGCGAGCGCTGTGGCGTTATTGCCGCCGCGTTCCAGTGGTCGCAGGACCATTGCAGAACGGTCCGTGGGTTGCCGTCTTCGAGGTCCCGAGGCGGCTGCTGACCGAGGTGCGACAGTGCGGCCAGCAGCAGGCGTGATGGATTTCGATGATCGAGCGGATCGGCCCCGGTTTGCTTGCTGAGCTTGACGCCGTCGGCATTGTTGACCAGTGGTAGATGCATGTAAGAGGGCGTGCTGAAGCCCAGCCGTCGCTGCAGGTAGAGGTGCAGGCAGGTGTTTTCGAGCAGGTCGGCGCCGCGAACGACCTGGTTGATACCCTGCAATTCGTCGTCGACGACCACGGCGAGGTGATAGGCATAGATGTTGTCTCTGCGCCTGAGCACAAAATCGCCGACGCATTCGGGCAGGTCGAGCGCGAATTCACCGTAAACGCGATCGCGGAAACCGACCCGTTGGTCCGCTTCGGTGAGCAGCCGCAGCGAATGGTTTTCGGGCGCCAGTCCCCTGGTGCGGCACAAACCCGGGTAAATCAGTCCCAGCGCGCCGCTTTGTACCCCTTGCTCGCGCAGCATCCTGCGACTGCACTCGCAGGCGTAGCAATCACCCTGGTCGATTAATTGCTCGAGATAATGCCGATACTGATCGAAACGCTCGCTCTGGTAGACGACGCCGCCATCCCACTCGAACCCGAACGCCTCGAGATCGCGCAGAATCTGGTCGCCGGCACCGGCCACGACCCGCGGCGTGTCAACGTCCTCGATGCGTAGAAGCCAGCGGCCCTGGCGTGATCTGGCTTCGCAATAGCTGGCCAGCGCCGCTACCAGCGAGCCAAAGTGAAGGGCTCCCGAAGGTGAAGGCGCGAATCGTCCGGTCGGTGTCGTCAAGTCAGCAGGTTTTCGAGAATGCTTTGGTAAATTTGCGATAACTGTTCGAGTTCTTCGATATTCACGTGTTCGTCGATCTTGTGAATCGACTCGTTGACCGGGCCCAGTTCCAGCACCTGCGCGCCGGTTGGTGCAATAAAGCGACCATCCGAGGTGCCGCCCGTGGTTTCGAGCGAGGTCGTCTGGCCGGTATGCTGCCTGATCGCCTGCTGTGCCGCGACAACCAGTTCGCCCTCCGGGGTGAGGAAGGGATAGCCCGAGACAGACCAGTCGATGTCGTAGTCGAGTTCGTGCTTGTCGAGGATGACGCGCGTGGTTTGGATGATTTGCTGGGCGTCGATTTCGGTTGAGTAACGCAGGTTGAAGCTGACCTCGGCATGTCCCGGCACGACGTTATGCGCCCCGGTGCCGGCGTTGATGTTGGATATCTGGAAGCTGGTCGGGGGGAAGAAGCGGTTGCCCTGATCCCATTCGTGTCGCGCCAGCTCGTGCAGCGCCGGCATCGCGCGATGGATGGGATTGTCGACCTTGTGAGGGTAGGCGACGTGCCCCTGCACACCGTGGATGACGAGTTTGGCGCCTATGGATCCGCGCCTGCCGTTTTTGACGGTGTCGCCGACCCGGACGTGGCCCGAGGGTTCGCCGATCAGCGCCCAGTCGATTTTTTCGCCCCTGGCCTCGAGCGTTTCGATCACCTTTGCGGTGCCGTTGATCGCGATCGCCTCTTCATCGCTGGTGATCAACAGGGCGATCGAACCCCGGTGGTCGGGGTGTTTGGCGACGAATCTTTCACAGGCGGTCACCATCGCGGCGATACTCGACTTCATGTCGGCGGCGCCACGGCCATAGAGGATGCCGTCGCGAATATCCGGGGTAAATGGATCGCTATGCCACTTCTCGAGCGGGCCGGGCGGAACCACGTCGGTATGACCGGCGAAGGCCAGCAACGGGCCGCCGCGCCCACGCCGCGCCCACAGGTTGGTGACATCGTCGAAAACCAGGGTTTCGCATTCGAAACCGATCGCGGCGAGACGCTTGATCAGGATATCCTGGCAACCGGCGTCATCGGGCGTTAGCGAAGGCCTGGCGATGAGATCACAGGCCAGTTTAAGGGTCAGGGTTGTTGGGGTCATGGTTTGGCGAGGATCTCCTGGTACTGTTTGCTGCTGAAACCGACGCCGTGCTCGCGCAACCAGCCGCGGGCCTTCCTGAGGGTGTCGCAATTCGGTACTCCGTAAAGCGTAACGGCGCCGGTCATCGCGAAGTCCTAGACGTTTCGCAGCAGATCGTTGATGCCGACCTTGGCGCGGGTTTTGGCATCGACCTGCTTGACGATTACCGCGCAATAAAGGCTGTGACTGCCGTCATCCGAGGGCAGGTTGCCGGAGACCACCACCGAACCTTCGGGTATGCGTCCATAGCTGACCTGCCCGCTTTCACGGTGGTAAATCTTGGTGCTCTGGCCGATGTAAACACCCATGGAAATGACCGAGTTCTTTTCGACGATGACGCCTTCAACGACCTCGGAGCGGGCGCCGATGAAGCAGTTGTCTTCGATTATCGTCGGCGAAGCCTGCAATGGTTCGAGCACGCCACCGATGCCGACACCGCCGGACAGGTGTACGTTTTTGCCGATCTGGGCGCAGGAGCCGACCGTCGCCCAGGTATCGACCATGGTGCCGCTATCGACGTAGGCGCCGATATTGACATATGAGGGCATCATGACGACGCCGGGGGCCACGTATGAACCCTTGCGCGCCACTGCCGGGGGCACCACGCGCACCCCGCTGGCGGCATGTTGCTCGGCGCTGCAGCCGTCGAACTTCGAATCGACCTTGTCGTAATACTGGGTAAAACCGCCCGGCATGATCTGGTTTTCACGAATGCGAAACGAAAGCAGTACCGCTTTCTTGAGCCACTCGTTGACCTGCCAGCGGCCTTCGACCGGTTCGGCGACCCGCTGCCGACCCGAGTCGAGGAGTTCGATCGCCGCCACTACCGCGTCCCTGGTTTGGACATCGATGTTGCCGGGATTGATTTCAGCGCGATTTTCGAACGCCTGTTCGATAATTTGCTGAATTTCAGACATTTTATTTCTCCTAAAGAACTGCTAACAATGAATTGATTCGCCGGGCCGCATCGACGCACTCATCGAGGGGTGCAACCAGCGCCATGCGCACCCGGTTGCGGCCGGGGTTACCCGCCGCGGAATCTCGCGCCAGGTACCTTCCTGGCAGTACGGTTACGTTTTGTTCGGCGTAAAGCCGGCGTGCAAACACGGTGTCGGAAATCGGCGTTTGCGCCCACAGGTAAAAACCGGCCTGTGGTTTCCGCGGCGCGAGTGTATCAGAAAGCAGTTGCAAAACCTGCTCGAATTTTTGCCGGTACAGCATGCGGTTTTCGATCACGTGGGCCTCATCCCGCCAGGCCGCGGTGCTCGCGGTTTGCGTCGCCGGCGGCATGGCACAGCCATGATAGATTCGATACAGCAGGAAGTTCCGCAGCAGTTCAGCATCACCGGCGACGAAACCGGAACGCAACCCGGGCAGGCTGGATCGTTTTGACAGGCTGTGAAACGCCAGACAGTGACTGAAGCAATCGTTACCCATCTCCGCGGCCGCGCCCAGCAGGCCCGCGGGCGGGTTGTCTTCATCGAAGTAAATTTCCGAATAGCACTCGTCGCTGGCGATAACAAAATCGTATCGATGCGCCAGTTCTATCAGCTTTTGCAGGTAGGTGCGCGACATCACTGCGCCGGTGGGGTTGCCCGGGGTGCAGATGTAGATCAGCTGGCAATCGGTCCATTCGCCGGGAGTGACGGCGTCGAGCTCCGGCAAAAAGTCGTTTTCCGGCAGGCAGTTGAGGTAACGCGGAGAAGCACCTGCCAGCAGGGCCGCGCCTTCGTAGGTCTGGTAAAACGGGTTGGGCATGAGCAGCAGTGGATTGGCGGCGCTGCGATCGACCACGCATTGCGCTATCGCGAACAGGGCCTCACGCGTACCGCTTACCGGAAGCACATTGCGTTCAGGATCGATCTGCCCGGGCGGGATCGCGAAGCGGATCGCCAGCCAGTCGGCGATCGCCTCGCGCAACGCCTGTTGCCCCCGCGTACTGGGGTAGAACGACAACAGGTGCAGGTGTGCAATCAGGTTTTCAGTTACGAAATGGGGCGCCGGATGGCGTGGTTCGCCGATCGAGAGCGCGATATGATCGAGCCGTGCGGGTGGTTGCAAGCCCTGTTTCAACTCGGCCAGTTTTTCGAATGGATAACGCTGTAACTGTGATAAATCTTTATTCATGGACGATCAATATGAGCGGATGAGGCCGACAGCTGCAATATGCAGGCTAGCCTGCATATTGCAGCTGTATCCCGGATGCTGAGGCAGGACAGATGCGTCTGGACGCCGGCCTGGACCGAAATCCATAGCCGTAGCTATGGATTGAGGGAAGGCCAAGTTCAGGCGCATCTGGACAAGTCAGAGCCGGGATAGGGCTCGAGCCGGTGACAAGTTGCAATTTTATTTCCACCGATGAAAATGTCAGTTTACCCCTCTGGTTCAGTATAGATACATCAAGGCCCGAGGCCGACAGCTGCAATATGCAGGCTAGTATACCGGCACAGCTGCCCTTTTGAATCGGTAAAGTGAGCCGGCAGCCTTGAGCCTTCCGGGCTGGATTCGGGGCGATGATTATTGGAATCGTGAACCGGGAAGCGCTAAATGCGCTGACTTTGAGACACAGGTCCCACTTCCGGGCGGTTCTGAGGAGTATACTTTTTATCAATACCCCCTGTTATATCAGTGTGTTGACCCCATTTTCCGATGGGGTTTTTTTTCGTTCCCTGGCCCGCGTTCACATTTACACCTTAACCGCATCACGCCCGATGAACGGGTCCATATCGATGCGGGGAAGTGATTGCGCGCAGGTGTCGGCGCTCAGTCGATATCCATATTTTCGAGCATTTTGAGGACTTCGGCGCGCAGGTCGTTCGCCTGGTACATGCCGCCCGGTGTTTCTGAAATCGCCATGTACCAGGGTTTGACCATTTCCTTGAGGTCGGCCGGGCGGTCCACGGCCTTGATTTCCTCGATCAATTTGCCGACCCGTACACGATTGGCGAAGGTCAACAGGGTATTGCACATGAATTCCGCGGCTTCGACATCAACCGGCTATTTCGGGCTCTCCTGGCTGGAGTAATCCTGGGCGGCGGTAGCGCTGGTTGTCGATGCTCCGCCGTCAATGAAACCGCCGTCAATCAGGGTCCCAATGACTTCGGCGATGTTATCGCACAGTGACAGCCGTTTCAGTTCGGTGCAATCATTGGCGCCGTTTACCAGGATTAATACGCGACGTTGCTTTATGGACAGGTTTCCGGATCGGGAGTCGATCTCGGTCTGGCCCCTGGTGGTCTTGTAAAAGATGTCGCTTGCTTTCATCGATTGTCAGCAACACAAAGTAGGTTTGTAATTATACCGATCGCTGAGCGAAATAAAACACCGAATCGGATAGTTCGCCGGCCGCGACGATCAATTCGCAATCGATTGGATGTTGCCTCGTAACGAAGTTTTTCGTTGATGCGGTATTTTTCCGGATTGAGGATTTGGGCAGTCATTAAACTTCAGTCGGGATTTGGGCGCTCGGATATACCGGACGGCATACGGATTGTTGATCAGTTGTTTTTATATATAGTACAAACTGAGGCTTGCTGGATTACAGGAGATGGAACTCTGTAATTTTATTTTCCCTGCCAGGTCCAGGTCGAGTTTTTGCGGAACGAAAATAATGTAGAACTTGGTAGCAACTTCGATGTGCCTGTGGTCTACTACCGCGAGTTTATTTCTGTGATCCGCGGCCGAAATGCCAAAAACGCAGCGCTGGAAGGCCAGATCATCAGGACAAAGAACCTGGAGGAGATAGCTGCCAAATAGAAATATTAGGCAGTGAGGACGAGAAAGGCGCCTATAGGCGCCTTTTTTTTTGCCTGATTCAAGGCGCCGGGCCTGGGCAAGCTGCTTTTCCCGGTTTACACGAGAAGTTCATTCATTCAGGAACTGGCTCAGCGAGTTGGCGTAATAGTTCGCCAGGGGTAGCATTTCCAGGTTTATCTCGTACTCGCCGTCGTCGGATTCGCGGACGATGCGGCGTCGCAGGCAGTGGTTGAGCGCGTGTTCGAGCGTCAGGTTGCGGTTGTCCTGCACCAGCACCAGGTGGCACAGACCTTGCTCGAGTGTGGCGCATATGGCATGAAACCGAACCCGCAGTTCATCGGCCGACAGTTTCATGATCGGGTCGTGGAACCACACCCGGCACAGCATCGGTACCGGTGTTGCCGGCACCAGGGAGGATATGGTTTCGATCATTTCAGCGCCCAGTTTTTCGATCCACTGGTAACGTTGTGCGCGATTCAGGTCGGGCCAGTGAACCGCGTTGCGAGCCAGCCATTTACTGAAGTAAACCGGATTGCCGAAGTTGGCGCAGGCATAACCGTGCGAGCGCCTGCGCAGCAGTAACTCCCACATCACCCGCGAGACGAAGCCAATGCCGTTCCTGAGAATGAACAAGGGACCTTTGGTGCGGAAATGCTCGGTGCTGTAACGCAGCATGTTCTGGTCTTCGATGACATGATCGTAATTGATGCCGATCGGCATGAAGACGAGATCGGGAGAAGTCTCGGGATCGTAGTGCTCGGTGACGTAACTGAGCAGGCCGAGCCGGGGCGGACCCATGCCACCGTCGCGCGAAAGTTGTCCCTCGATGAAGATCGCGTGCGGTACCCGTGCCGCGGTCGCCAATTGCACGTATCGTTTGAGTAGCAGGCGATATAGCGGATCCCCGGAGTCGCGCCTCACGAAGTACCCACCCGCCATTCGCATCAGGGGCTGGATCGGCCAGATGCGCGACCATTCACCGACGCCGAACGATAACATCGTGCGGCGGGCCGTCAGGTAATTGGCGATGACGTAATCCATATTGCTGCGATGGTTGATCAGGAACAGGGTCGCGACTTCGTCTCCCACCTCGGCCATGCTCTCTTCGTCGACAAAACCGATTCTCGGATAATAGAGTGAGCGCAGGCCGCTGCGCGCCATGCGATAGCCGATGCGAAAGTAAAAATACGGATTGAATGCCGGCACGATGTCCCAGGCGATACGCCAGACTTCGCGCCTGGTTTTCTCGAGGGATTCGCCTCGCTCGGCCGCAATCTTCAGCACCCGGGGCTCGATCAGTGGGTCGTTGGCGAGTCGGTCAGCGAGGACACGCCGCCGCGACAGGGTAAAGGGCGACAGATGCAATTGCAGAAACGGATTGACTTCCTCGACGATGTTGCGCGTGCGCGCGCTCCAGAAACTCGCCCACAGAGGAAAAACCACCACGCGGATAAATACCAGTAGCGCGGTCAGGCAAAGTACCAGGTACTGCCAGAGCGGAATGGAGATCGTTTCCGTCATCGTTGCGCCATTTTCCGGTTATCGGTTACCGGATATTATTCCCCTGAATTTGTATAACGGTTTGTTGTTACGAATCATCGTCATTGGAACCGAAAAATGCCCGCGCTTCCAGATAAAACGGTTTGCGGCCGGCACTTGCCAGGCATCCATGAGTCCCAGTCCGCTTTCGAAAGGAGTCACGTGGTCGTATTGACCGAGCACGCTGACGATATTGCGCGGCTCCATCACCGGGGGTAAATCCCAGCTCGGATCGAGCAGGGCAACATATTGTTCCGTCAGTTCGGAGGTCCAGCCACTGGCGATAAGGCTGTCATGTGACTTCCACACCCTGGCCAGGGCGCCATTGATGAGTGCATCCTGCTGGTGACCGCTATGCGTAATCAACAGCATTGCCTGCGGGCGCAAAGGCCGCGGCCAGTCGCGCGCCACATCCGCGCACAGCAGCGACATCAATGCGCCCAGGCTGGAACCACCGATCGCGATCTGCCCACTGCCGATGTTGCGTGCCCAGTCAATCAACACCGACCATTCACGTATTGCGCCGGAAAAGGCATCCAGTGACCCCATTGGCGCGCGTGAGACGATGGTCTCACCGGAAAAATGGCCGGGATTGCGGCGCCTTCCGTGCCACGGGGCTTCCGGGCGAATGACCCGAATTCCCATGCGGCACAATTCATCGACCTCGTCGATGAGTCCGTGCCAGTGGTCGAACTCGACGCATATACCGTGCGCGAAGATGATGGTGGGTGGATTCTTTACTCCCTCGGGCTCGTAAACATGTGCGTAAACGGTATCGCCCAGTTGCCGGGACGGCGAGGCGAAGCGCAACCAGTATTCTGTTCCGGCTGAACCCGGCACCTTGCGTGAAACCTCGATGCCGGGCATGGTCTGCGGTGGCGCAAAAAGCGGATGGCGATCTTTCAACGCGGCGCCATAGACGGCGCCCACTTCCTCGATGCTCGGGGTTTGCGGCCGGATGATTGGAATCGGGTGATTTAACAGGAAGCGAAAATTCCAGCGGGTGCGGTTGAGCGCATGCTGGTGATCGCGGCGCGCGGTTTCGATTGCGACGAGTTCCTCGGTGTATCGCGGCGTGGCGCCGAAGAACGCGTCCTCCCAGGCTACGTTGACCGCGGCAACGGTGGCGCGTGCCGCCTCGGTCTGGAACAGGGCTTTCTGTACCCGATCCATGTCGATGCCTTCGGCAGACAAGGGTATCGATGCGAGGAATTGCTCGGGTACCCCGTTGCTTTCAGTGGCCGCGGCCCAGAGGCGCGACAGTGGGAAGTAATAGTGCGTCAGACTCCACAGGGAAACGCGATCGAACCACGGGTAGGCGAGCAGCATGCCCATCGCACCGCGGACTCGGCGCGCCGTTGTGTCTTCCGGCCTTAGCCGCGGGTGCCATTCGGTATCGGCTGAGTGCATCAGTTATCCCAGTTCCTGCGTAGGCCTGTTAGCGATCGGGTTGAGGTGGGTGGGCCTGGACCGCCAGCGACTTCATCCGCGCCGGGTTGCCTGGGCCGAAGGGGTCGTGGTAGCGGCGTAACGACAGGTATCGATAGCGATATTGCCTGTCCGCCCACGCCCGCTTGCGCAAGCGATAATAGGCTGAAAGTCGCAAACATGCAAAGCGCTCCGGAGCAGAGAATTCGGGTAGAATACGGTAAGATATGTTGGTTTGCCTTCAGTTGCTATAATCAGGCCGCAATGAAAATCATTCTGTGTATGCTCGTGTTGTTTATTTCCCTGGGCGCGTTCGCGCAGGCAAACCCGGAGGGCGTCATGGTGCGCCAGGCGACGGTTTATGCAGACGCCAGTAGCGCCTCGCAAGCCGTCGGTAATCTCAGGGCCGGAGTACGCGTTAGCGTTTTCGATCGCAAGGGCGGATGGAAGGAAATTTACTCCAAACAAAAGGCGATTACCGGCTGGGTGCGCGTTTACCAGGTGCGCGAAGGCAATTATACAACGCAGGCGAATACGCCGGAGCAGGAGGATTCTCGCGGGTTTCTGGCGGGCCTGGCGTCATTTTCGCGCAAGGCCAGCGGTTTTTTTACCCAGGACAACAGCGCCACCAGTTCGTCCACGGCGACCATCGGTGTTCGTGGCCTCAGCGAAGATGAAATCAAGTCGGCAAAGGCCGATTTTCGCGAACTGAAGAAGATGAAAAAATTCGCCAGCAATCGCCAACGCATGTCGAAGTTCCGCACCAGGGGCAGTTTGAAGGCGAGCAAGGTCTCTCATATTTCGGGGTTGAAGGAATGATCCGGCTCCTGCTGCCACTGCTGTTGATCACGAGCCTTGGATTGGCATCGCTGCCGGCGAGCCCCGCGCTGGCACTCGATCTCGATGAAATTCAGGAAGAATTGAGCACCAATCTCGACAGGCTGGACAAGATGCGTGGCAAGGTTTCGACCGAGGAAGAGATCGAAATCGGCGGCAACCTGATTTCGGGCTTGCTCGGCGCCTCGCCACTGGTCGATGATCGGCGATTGCAGCGCTATGTCAACGATGTCGGTTTCTGGGTTGCCGCGCAGTCGGCTCGGAGTAAATTGCCATGGCGATTCGGCGTTATAAAGTCAAAGGGAATCAACGCGTTTGCCGCGCCAGGCGGCTATATCGTGATTACCCTGGGCCTGTATCAGTTGCTCGAGAACGAAGCCCAGCTGGCGGGAGTGCTGGCGCACGAGATCGCTCACGTGGTGCGCAAGCATCATCTGAAAGTATTGCAGAAAACCATGAAACGGGAATTTTGGACTGATTTGACGGTCGAGGCGGCAGGCGACATGAAACACCGCAAGACCATGCAAAAGCTGATCAATTCGGGCGTGCAGCTGTATGCCACCGGGCTCGATCGAAAATACGAATTTGAAGCCGATCTGCGCGGCGTGGTGCTGGTGGCGCGTGCCGGCTACGATCCCTTTGCATTCCTCGACGTGTTGACGACTATCGATAGCATAAACCCGCAATCCGAGGCGTTGACGGTATTGATGAATACACACCCGCCGACCGACGATCGCCTCGACGCGCTCGCCAGAAAAATGGATGGCAGACTGGATTCTTACGCCTCAGGGGTAGACAATGCCGATCGGTTTCGTAAGGTCATGGCCGCACCGTAGCTGACGGCGATAATGGGGTATTTCGGGGAAGCAAATCGTGGAATCAAACGGGCATGCAGGAAATAAGTAATAACGACCGCGCAGTAATGCGCTGGTTGCAGTTATGCCTGGTCCTGATTTTTACGATGGTCATTCTGGGTGGCGTAACGCGGCTGACCGGTTCGGGACTGTCGATGGTCACCTGGCATCCCACCGGGGTTTTACCGCCGCTGACCACCGAACAATGGCTCGCTGAATTCCAGCTCTATCAACAGTTTCCGGAGTATCAGAAACTGAATCGTGACATGTCGCTGGATGGATTCAAGTCGATTTTCTGGTTCGAATACTCGCATCGTATGCTGGGGCGCCTCATCGGCCTGGTGTTCCTGCTGCCGTTCGTCTATTTCTGCTTGCGCAAGATGATAAAACCGGGGCTGACCCCGCGCCTGTTGGTCATGTTCGTGCTCGGCGGCCTGCAGGGAGTGCTGGGCTGGTATATGGTCAAGAGCGGGCTGGTGAGTAATCCACACGTCAGTCAATACCGTTTGAGCGCGCATCTGCTGAGCGCCATCCTCATATACGGGTTTATCCTCTGGACTATTTTCAATCTCGCGGTAGCAAAGCCTTATTGTCGCCTCGCCGAATCGCGCGTCGCCGCCTGGCGCAAGGCCTCTCTGGCGCTGGTGGCGCTGGTGCTGCTCACGATTGTTTCCGGTGGCTTCGTCGCCGGACTGAAGGCAGGACTGATATATAATACTTTTCCACTCATGGGCAGTAAATTGATCCCGGAAGGTATCGGGGCTTTGTCGCCCTGGTATCTGAACCCGCTGGAAAATTTGGTAACGGTGCAATTCGATCATCGCTGGCTTGCGGTCAGCCTCGGGCTATTGTTGATAACCTGGTACCTGCGGGGCCGCTCGCGCTTTGACGAACCTGGCCTGCAACGCAGCTTCAAGCTGGTCGGTATGATGGTTATTGTCCAGTTGGTGCTGGGAATCGCGACCCTGTTACTGCAGGTTCCGGTGTTACTGGGGGCATTACACCAGGCGGGCGCCCTGTTGTTATTCAGCGTCCTGCTTTTTAATATACATGCCCTCAGCAGAGTATAGTCGGGGGTACTGATGTTTATTTTGGGTCGGCACTTATGAACTCGCCAAGAATCGGACACGGCTACGATGTGCATGCCTTTGCGCAGGGGGATGGTTTTGTCCTCGGCGGGGTGTATATTCCCGCTGACAGGAGCATCGTCGCGCACTCGGATGGCGATGTGTTGATCCATGCGCTTTGTGATGCCCTGCTGGGAGCCATCGGGCAGGGCGACATTGGCCACCTGTTTCCCGATAACGATCCGCAAAACGAAAATCGCGACAGTCGCGAAATTCTGCGCGAGGTCAAGCAACTCCTCGATGGCGAGGCCTACCGCGTCGGTAATGCCGACGTCACCATAATCGCGCAGGCGCCGAAAATGGCGCCGCATGTAGAGGCGATGCGAAAGCTGCTGGCACAGGATCTCGCTTGCCGGGAGCAGCAAATCAATGTCAAGGCGACGACGACCGAGAAGCTGGGATTTATAGGGCGCGAAGAGGGAATCGCGGTTGCCGTGGTCGTGCTACTGGAGAAATGCTGACATGACCCTGGGACCCGTAATGCTCGATGTCAAGGGATTGACCCTGGACGACGACGATCGCCGCCGCCTGCGCCACCCGCAAACGGGGGGCGTCATTTTATTCAGTCGAAATTACCAGGGCCCAGGACAACTGGCCCAGCTGTGCCAACAAATTCATCAACTACGCGAGCCGCGCCTGGTGGTTTCAGTCGACCATGAAGGCGGGCGTGTGCAGCGCTTTCGCGGCGGTTTCCAGGCGATACCCGCGATGGGGCACCTGGGGGATTTGTATAACGACGATGAAACGCAGGCATTGGCGCTCGCCGAGACCTTCGCCTGGTTGATGTCAGCCGAATTACTGCACTACGGCGTGGATCTGAGTTTTGCCCCGGTGCTGGATATTGCCGACCCTGTCAGCAGCGTCATCGGCGATCGCGCGTTTCATCGCAACCCCGAGTCGATCGCGCACCTGGCCAACGCCTGGGTGCGCGGTATGCGCCGCGCGGGCATGGAAGCGGTCGGTAAACATTTCCCCGGGCACGGTTCGGTCGAGGGTGATTCGCATCACGTGATGCCATTCGATCGCCGCGGCTTCGACGAAATCGAAACGCTCGACCTGGTTCCGTTCCGCCGGGTGATAAATACGCACCTGGCCGGCATCATGATGGCGCACGTCATTTACGACCAGGTTGACGCGCAGGCCGCGGGTTACTCGCGCTACTGGATCGAGACGGTATTGCGCGAACAGCTCGAATTCGATGGCACCGTTTTCAGTGACGATTTGAGCATGAGCGGCGCCGAGTCGGTTGGCGGCTATACGCAGCGCGCCCGGTGGGCGCTGGATGCGGGCTGCGATATCCTGCTGGTTTGTAACAATCCCGAGGGCGCGGATGAAGTGCTGGAAAGTTTAAGTGGTTATTCCAACCCTGCCACGCAGATGCGCATGGTACGCCTGCACGGTAGGGAATCTGCCACGGATCTGTTTAACAGCCGTGACTGGAAGCTGGCCTGCGAACAACTGGACGCTTTCAATCATCGCCTCGGCCTGGCGGAAAGCGGGGATCTGTTCGAATAATGTTTGAACTGGAAAAATGGATTCCCGGGCTCGGTCCGCAACACGCGTGGATAGTGCAGGTATTTGCCCTGGTGCTGGCAACGGCGCTGGTGGGTTTTGTCGTAAGGCGCTTGCTGCAGAAGCTGGGCAAAAAAGTGCAGCAAACCGAGAATCGGCTCGACGATATCGTTTTCCTCGCCATGTCTCGGCCAACCGGCTGGATCATCTGGCTGCAGGGACTGGCAATCGTGTCCGAGCTTATCTATGCCAAAACCGAAAGCACTATCTTCACCTATGCGGGCTCGGTGCGCGATATCGGCGTGCTGGTCTGTATCACCTGGTTTGTTCTCGGCATTATTCGCGGCGCCGAGGAAGCGTATATCGAGCGCGCCGAACAGATGGACAAGACGACCGCGCAGGCGCTCGGAAAGTTACTGCGCCTGGTGGTGTTGGTGACCGCCGGCCTGGTAATAATGCAGACCCTGGGTTACAGCATTTCCGGAGTGCTGGCCATGGGCGGTGTCGGCGGTATCGCGGTCGGTTTTGCGGCCAAGGATTTGCTCGCCAATTTTTTTGGCGGCCTGATCGTCTACCTCGATAGGCCCTTTGCGGTGGGTGACTGGATTCGTTCTCCGGATCGCCAGTTCGAGGGAACCGTGGAAATAATCGGCTGGCGCGTGACCGTGATCCGCAATTTCCAGTCGCAACCCATATACGTGCCCAACTCGGTATTCACTACCGTTATTGTCGAAAATCCCTCGCGTATGGAAAACCGACGCATTTATGAAACCATCGGACTGCGCTATTCGGATCTGACCAACATGGATAAAGTTGTTAGCGAGGTTGAAAGCATGTTGCGGCAGCACGAGGCCATCGACGCCGACAAGACCTTGATGGTCAACTTCAACAAGTTCGGCGGTTCATCGCTGGACTTCTTCATCTATTGCTTTACCCGGACCACCCGGTGGGTAGAATTCCACCAGGTTAAACAGGAGGTGATGCTACGCATCGCCGATATCATAGAAGCTAACCATGCCGAGATCGCCTTTCCGACAACGACAATTCATCTGGCTGACCCGATAGTCGTGGAAAAGCCCTGATATGAACGCAGACAGAGCCCAGCAGGTCCATCAATCCGCCGAATTACTATTCGACGACAAATCGGTCGACAAGGGGATTGCCGCGCTGGCGGAAAAGGTCGAAGCCGAATGCGGCGAGGATTTCCCGCTGGTGCTCTGCGTCATGAACGGCGGGCTCTACCTGACCGGGCAACTGCTGCGCCACTGGAATTTTCCACTAACCCTGGATTACGTCCACGCCACTCGCTACCGCCTGGCCACACTCGGTAAGGATGTGCTCTGGAAAGCTTACCCGCAAAATGAAATAAGGGATCGAAATGTGATTATCGTGGACGATATCTTCGATCAGGGTTACACGCTGGAAGAAGTGAAGTCTTATTGTTACAAGCATGGTGCGCGCAAATGCCTCAGCGTATTTCTGATCCGTAAAAGTCACCAGCGCAAGATGGCCGATATCCAGCCCGATTATGTCGGACTGGAATGCGGGGATTGCTACGTCTATGGGGTCGGCATGGATTTGAACGGGCATTTTCGCAATCTCTCCAGTATTTACGCTTTGCCCGAAAAGGTCGTCTGATGCTTGCCATCATCGGCGGTAGCGGTCTTTACTCGCTCGGCGATGCGTTTCATCTGCGCGACCAGGTTTCGCGTAAGACACCGTATGGCGATACCTCGGCGGATGTACTGCTGGGCCGCTGGCAGGAGATCGATGTCGCTTTTCTGCCGCGCCACGGTGCAGGTCATCGCGTTCCCCCGCATGCGGTTAACTACCGGGCCAATATCTGGGCGCTGAAACAGGCCGGTGTCAGCAAGGTCATTGCCATCAATGCCGTCGGCGGAATCTCGTCCGAGATGGCGCCGGGTACCCTGGCGCTTCCGGATCAGTTGATCGACTACAGCTCGGGACGGGAACACAGTTTTTTCGACGGCGCCGACGGCGAGGTTCAGCACGTCGATTTCAGCCGGCCTTACAGTGGCGTTTTACGAGATTGCCTGGAGCAGGCAGGCGTGCAGCTGGGTTGCCCCGTGGTCGCGGCGGGAACCTATGGCAGCACCAACGGGCCGCGTTTCGAAACGGCCGCGGAAATAAAACGGATGCAGCGCGATGGCTGTACCATAGTCGGTATGACCGGTATGCCGGAAGCGGCGCTGGCGCGGGAGCTCGAAATCGATTACGCCTGCCTGGCGGTTGTTGTCAACTGGGCGGCCGGTATCGACGATAGCGAAATCAGCATGCCGGAAATCCTGGCTAATCTCGAACGGGGCATAGAACAGGTTCGGCCCTTGCTGCATACGGCTGCGAGGTTGTTGCCGGCATGAACTACTGCAGCCAGTGCGGGCAACCCGTAATTCTGAAGATACCCGTGGACGACAACCGCGAGCGCTTTGTCTGTGACCATTGCGGGTTTGTACACTACCAGAACCCGAACAATATCTGCGGTGCGATACTGACGAGCGGAGAGCGCATACTGTTATGCAGGCGTGCGATCGAACCGCGTTACGGGCTATGGACCCTGCCGGCGGGATTCATGGAAAATAATGAAACCGTTGCCGAAGCGGCGGCGCGCGAAGCCATGGAAGAAGCCAATGCCGAGTCCGGTCCACTGGCTCTTTTTGGCATTTTCAGCATGCCGTACATCTCCCAGGTATACCTCATGTTTCACGGTGAACTGGTCAACGAGCAGATTTCCGCGGGGCTGGAAAGCCTGGAAGTCGGGCTGTTTGCACGGCAACAGATACCCTGGGATGAAATCGCGTTTCCGGTGATCACCCACAGCCTTGATCTGTTCTTCGAACACGGTACCGACAAAGTCCATCACGCCTGGTTCAGCCGCGACGCCGAGCGCAACGTCCAACTGCATTCGATCGATTAGTTCCAGGGAAGGTTCTCGGTAGAGTAGGGGCCAGGTTTCGCCTGGCCCCTACTCTACCGAGAATCTTTTCGGGGAGATTTGGTGGGCTAGAACAGGGAGATATCGGTAAATTCCGACACTATGGACTGGTTGCGGCCTTTATTCTTGGCTTCGTAAAGGGCCACATCGGCGCGCTTGATAAGGTCACCGATGATTTCGCCTTTGACGATGGCCGCACAACCGAGACTGGCTGTTATCTGGTTCTTGCGTTCGAAGTCGGTGCTCGCCACCAGCTGTCTTATGGTTTCGGCGATTGGCAGCAGGTCTTCTTCCTCGATGGTTGTGCAGCAAATCAGGAACTCCTCGCCGCCCCAACGCGCAATGAAATCGGTGCTGCGAATCGCGCTTTCGAAAATCGACGCCAGCTTTTTGAGCACTGTATCGCCCGCGTCGTGGCCGTATTTGTCGTTGATCGATTTGAAGTGATCGATGTCCAGCATGATGATGCCAAAGCATTGGCCATGGCGTTCGAAGCGAGAAAACTCTTTGTGCAATATCTGATTCATATGAGTGCGGTTCGACAGACCCGTGAGGCTGTCGGTCAGCGCCATGCGGGTCAGTTCGCTGTTGTCCTCGAGCAATTCCTTCTGCGTGTCGAGCAGTGACTCGGTGCGTTCGTAAATCTTTTGCTCGAGGTAACTGTTCATATCCTGTAGTTGTCCCGATAACTTGCGCCCATACCATATCGCGACGAAGGTTACGCTCAGGCTTACGAGGACCGCGAAAATTGAGAATATGGTAATACGCGTGCGCCCGCGCTCGGCTTCATGGCTGGCCAGCAGCAGGGTCTTCTCGACATCCATGCGTTGCATCTGGGTGAGTTCCGACAGGTGTGAGAGTAGCGGCGCTGTCTTCGGTAACACTTCGCGCAACAGTATCTTGCTGGCTTCGTCGCGACTGCCGTTGAGGAACAATACCAACACCTGTCGGTTGAGAGTGCCGATGTCCTTGTCGAGGTTATCGATGGCGCGCATAACCTCGCGTTCGCGGGGCGCCAGCATCGGTTCCAGTCTTTCGCGGGTCGCCGAGTAGGCGCCGCGCATGCGACTGAAATTGGGCCAGGATTCGCTCTCTATAAATTCCTTGTCGTGCAACAACATTGACTGCATGAAGCGGGTACGGCTCTGAATAATGGTCGACAGTTCGTTGACCATGTTGATTTTTTCCAACTGCTCGGCCACCTGTAGATTGACCCCTTTCTCGCTGTTTCGGGTGGCCTGAAAACCAATGAATGCGAGCGCAATCATCATCAGGATGATTGTGGCGAAACCAAGTATCAGAAAGCGGGTCGGATGATGCATTAAGCGCGAGTCGTGTTGTGTTGAGCCGGGGTAGTTCAACCTAGAAAACGCAGTAGGATCACGAAAGTCTGCACACCAAAAGTAGGCGCTTTAGGCGAGCGATTGATTCATTTAGCTATATGAAAAAAGTGCTTATCACCAATAAGGTGACCAGCGGAACGCCGCCCGCTTTTTTTTCATTACGCTATCTAACCC
>JAAEPH010000311.1 GCA_024232855.1 Gammaproteobacteria bacterium | reverse complement strand
TGTTGGTAGAGATCGTTGTAGCGGCTTTGTTCGGATGGGTTCATGATAAACTCCTCATTTAGTCAAGCCCGGGATTGGGCCAGAGGTAGATTACATGAATAGGGAATTAACCTGCCGCGTAGCGGCTTCGTTCAACAAGCGTATGCAGTCGGATTAAAGTGCTCGCTACGCGCTGTAGTTGAGGGTCTCTTTTGGGTCGGTTTTTGCCGCTGACCCTCAAAATCTGAGCGTCCGTTCTGGAGGATTTGTTGAACCAACGATGATTGCCGACCGGGGTGTTGGTCGATCGCGGCGCTGGTTCGCCAGGAACGGATGTGGTCGCTCTAGTTGCGATGGCTACTCGGCAATTCGTTGCTGTCGCTCCGAAGCTCGCCAAATACCTCGGCAACTTACGGGTTTTGCAGCGGTTTGCCGGAATTGTCGTTCAGCAGGGTTTGTTCGTAAGCATAAAGCGAAATAGGAGACAATCCTTATCTCAAGCGACTCCACCAGAAGCTTCATTCTGCATGTCATGAATCTTGTCGCGGATTTCTGCAAAGCTGTACTGACTCTCATGTCGAGCTGCCGGGGTCAGGAAAGACTCCAGTTTTCTCACCAATCGGTAGGGATTTTGCTCGTAATGGATGGCAACCACCCCATCCGTTATCAGTTTCTGGATCAGCAATTCATTCTGGGTTTTCGAATGTAAATTCTCTGCCATCGGAATCAGGAAGAAGTTGCTCAGCACAATGCCATACAACGTCGAGGTGAGAGCGACGGGGATGGATTTTATGATGACGTCCGGGTCACCGATCCCCGATAACATCGCGATCAAACCAATGACACTACCAGCCACACCAAAAGCGGGCGCCAGTCTTGCTGCGTGGCGTATCAGCCTTTCATGCTGGATGCGACGCTGCTTGAAGTAATACATCTCGGTTTGAAGGATGTCGCGCATCTCCTCCATACGGTAACTGTCCATCAGCAGAGAGAGGGTTCGTTTCAGGTAACTAATGGTGGTGGTCTCTTCCGCATCCTCCAGGGCAATCATTCCCTTGCTTCGCGAGCGCACCGACAGCTCCATCAGCATCTCGATAATCCGGTTATGGGAGGGAAGCTCGATCCGATAGGCATTCCAGGCTACCCCACAGGCTATGCCGATATTTTTGGCTGGATAGCTGAGAAACATGGCTCCCAACAAACCGGACAACACGATAACCAGGCCGAGAAGATTAAAAAACAGCCTTGCATTATCTCCAAGGGCAAAACTGCCGACAAAAATCATTGCGAATAAGACAACAGCCGTCAGGTTACTTTTAATCATGATGCGGCTCCTTCGGCAGGGTCACTAACTTCCCTGGTGATAATTATTTCCACGCGTCGGTTCTGCGCTCGCGCCTGGTCATCGGCATTGGGCAGCAGGGGATCGAACTCCGAGCGCCCCATAACAGTAAATCGGCCCGGCTCTACGCCTCCCTGATCTATGAGAAAGCGAACCACGCGGGCCGCCCGGGTAACCGATAGCTCCCAGTTGCTGGGAAATTCTGTCGTGTTGATAGGATAGTCATCGGTATGCCCGACCACGTTTACCTGGTAGGGCGTCTGCATGATGATCCTAGCCAGATTCGCCAGGAATTGCCGCATATCCTTGCGCAGGTCGGCTTTACCCAACTCGAAGAACATTGGCCCTTGTACACTGACTTTGACCGACTGATCTTCGAGTATGGCAATTTCAACATTTTCTATCTGGGCCTCTCTGACCGCCTGTTGACTGCGTTCGAAGACGTTAATCCGCATCAGCGGTTCAAAGGTAAGAGGACTGGTACCCACGGGATCCGGCACCTGTTCAGTTTCGACCTGTGGGACAGACTGCACCACCTGCTCCGGTACCTGGCGCTCCAGGGCCTGGGCAGTCAGCAGTGCGGCAAATAGAACGAACATAACCATCATCAGGTCCGACCAGGGGACCGACCAGTGATTGGTGTCGCTGTCGTCTATAAACTCCTCGCCAACAAAAAGATTGCCACCCTTGAATCCGTTGCCGAGCGCCACATGACTGAGGCGCGCCGGTGAGAAATCATTCACCTGCGCCGCAGCGGGAGACTCCGATTCGGACCCTGGCTTGCTCTGTTGTTTCTTCGGCGGTTGTTTCATCGATTCAAATATCGTTGATTTCCGCTGCCTTTCGGCACACGACGCTTATGCGTTAAACAAGTCGGGGAGTAACGCCCCTGACCGGCAATTTTTACTCAGTAATCCATATATCGACAGATTTAGGCAAACATTTACCTTTTCCTCCGGAGTTGCGCCTAAGTTACCGAAAGTAGGGTGTTTTCACCTTCCCCAGCTTTACTGATAGCGTCACCGGGGCAGTAAAAAATTCATGCATGCTTGGCTTGATTCTGGTCGGCGCGCATTTCCTGACGCTGGCGATGGGTCTTATCGGCATCCCCAATGCGCTCGCCGAATGGATCGCGTCACTGGGGCTCTCGCCGATTCAGTTGATCATGTGCCTGACCGTGTTTTTCATTGCCCTGGGCTGCTTTCTCGACGGTATCTCCGTCATTGTTCTCACCACCTCCGTGGTGCTGCCGATGGTGACGCAGGCGGGCATCGATACCATCTGGTTCGGAATCTTTCTGGTGCTGGTGGTCGAGATGTCGCAAATTACTCCACCGGTAGGATTTAACCTGTTCGTGATTCAATCGCTGACCGGTAAAAACATTATCTATGTCGCCAAGGCGGCACTACCGTTCTTTTTTATGATTGCCGTCGCGATCGTGTTGATAACCGCATATCCTTCGATAGCGCTCTATTTGCCGACACTCATGACATCTTAGGCCGGGGATTGACGCCCGGTCATCTTTATTTGTCCGGCTCGAAGTAGTGTTCGATCGATTTTGCGTAGTAGGACACTAGCGCCTGTTTCTCCGGGTTGACGACATAATTGCCGTCGGCCTGGAAGCGCACCATGCCGCGCAGCAGCGTTAACTCGAGTGCCTGCTGCAGCGAGTACTGGGCACTGGCGCGCGCCAGGACTACGAATGCATTTTTATCGCGCGCCTGCACGAATACCTGTTTGAACCCTGCCAGCAGTTGCGTCTTGTTCAAACCCGCTGGCGCCTGCTGTAGCACCCGGCACAGCATGGCGACCGGCGGCACCGGAATCAGGTCCTTTACCCGGGCCATCAATTCATTGCCGAAGGGATTCAACCATTCGAAGCGTTGCCCGCGGTCGAGCTTCGGCCAGTCGACATCATGATGTGTCAGCCAGTCGCGAAACGACATCGGCCGTCCGAAGTTGGCGCAGGCGTAACCGAAGGAGCGTCGTTGCAGCAGCACTTCGCCCAGCGTGCGCGTGCCGAATTTAATGCCCGACCAGATAATGAAAGACCTGCCCCTGGCCCTGAACTCGGCCGAATTGCCGCTGAGCATGTTGTTATCTTCGGCCACTCGATCGTAGTTGATGCCGATCGGGATGATGACGATATCCGGTGAAGTAACCGGATCGAAGTACTTGGTGACATAACTGAACAATCCCAACCGAGGCGGCTGCATGCCGCCATCGGGCGACAACGCACCTTCGGGAAACATCGCGTGTGGCACCCTGGCTTCGGTTGCCATCTGCACGTAACGTTCCAGCGCGCGCTTGTACAATGGATCGTTCGAGTCGCGGCGAATAAAATAGCCGCCGGCGCTGCGCATCAGCTGACGCACCGGAAAAATGCCGGACCATTCACCAACACCGAAGGACAACATGGTGCGCTGCGAAGTCAGATAATTCATCAGCAGGTAGTCCATGTTACTGCGGTGGTTGGACATGAAGATGACGCTGTCGTCGCTGCTGACAGTTTCCAGCGACTGCTCATCGACAAAGCCGATCGACACCCGGTAAAACCCGCGCAACATGCCACGCCCGAGTCGATAGCCGACGCGGAAGTAGAAAAACGGATTGAACGCGGGCACGATTTCGAGTGCGATTTTATGCAGCCTGGCGCGCACATCCTCAAGCGCTTTGCCCTGGTCTTCTGCGTATTCAGCAGCGCTTTCGAGCAGTTTCGGATCGGTCGCCAACTGTGCCGCCAGCGCTCTGTAACGCCTGCCGTATCCGAAAAACGCCTCATCGGCTGGCAACATCCGCTACCAACTAAAGACACCGTATAGAGATGGCACTACCCATGTGATATTTGAACCGCTGGATTTCATTGCAAAACTGGCCTCGCTGGTGCCGAAACCGAAGGTCAATCTCACAAGATTTGCT
>JAAEPH010000310.1 GCA_024232855.1 Gammaproteobacteria bacterium | reverse complement strand
TTCCACAAGAAATATATCCTCAGTCGCTCGTAATCACCGATACGAGACTTCTTCGGATATTTCCTTGTGAAATCAATATACTGCGCGATTTTTGCGCATATTTATGAATTCTCCGGGCTAAATCAATCGCTCGCCTCATGGTGCCTACTTTTGGTGCACATCTTTTTCGCGCCCTACTGCGTTTTCCAGGTTAAGCGGTTTTCCCGCAAGCGGCAAGCCCAATGATCTGAACTGGCGCCAGGCAACTACCTGGTGTTATAGTCTGCGCGTCTGCGAATGGAAATGGAGACCGCCATGCAAAAGGAATTGCTCGCCGATTTTCTGCATCTGTACCATAGTATTCAATCCGCCAGCGCCAGGCTGCCCGTACTGCTGGCTCGCTTCGATGACAACCCGCGGCGACTTCTCGAGAGTAGCAGCGACACCTTGAGAGCCCATGGCCTCAGGCACGAATCCATCCGTAGATTGCGCGCCGCCAGACATCCCCAGGTCGAAATCGACCTGGAGTGGGCCGAGCGTAAAGGCAATCACCTGCTTTGTTACCGCGACGACGCTTACCCCGAACTGCTGCGTCAAATCAATAATTTCCCTGCCCTGCTCTACGCCCGCGGCAATCCCGGCCTGTTAAGCAGGCCGCAAATCGCCATCGTCGGTAGTCGCAACTGCACCCCGGGGGGCGCTCAGAATGCTTTCGACTTCGCCGCGCAGTGTGCCGCCGCGAACCTGGTAGTCACCAGCGGATTGGCTCTCGGCATCGATTCAGCGGCACATCGCGGCGCCCTGAGCGTTAGCGGTAAAACGGTTGCGGTAACGGCGACCGGACTGGACAGGGTTTACCCGTCGCGCAACCGGAGTCTGGCCGGCGAGATTGTCGAACGCGGCCTGGTAGTGTCCGAGTTTCCGCTGGGGACAAAAGCACTAGCGGCCTATTTCCCGCAGCGTAATCGTATTATCAGTGGCCTGGCCGTCGCCACGCTGGTGGTCGAAGCGGCGCGGCGCAGCGGCTCACTGATCACCGCGCGCCTGGCTGGCGAACAGGGCCGCGAAGTACTTGCGGTTCCCGGCTCGATCCACAATCCGCAAACGCGTGGTTGTCATCAATTGATACGCGACGGCGCGACACTGGTAGAGACAACACGGGATATCGCGGGCGAGCTTGGCAGCCTGTTTAATTTCGCGCTGCAGCAACAATCTTCGCAACCTCCCGGGTTGGCCGAATCACTCGATAACGAGCAACTCGCTCTACTCGACAGCATCGGCTACGACCCGGTCAATTGTGACATACTTGTACAACGCAGCGGCTTGACCATCGACAAGCTTTCATCCATGCTAGTAATACTTGAGCTCAATGATTTAATTCAATCGGCACCTGGCGGCTGCTACGTCAGGATCTAGATGAGGCACCCATGAAAGAAGACGTTATAGACGTTCTGATGTACATATTTTCGAGCTATGCGGACCAGGATGAAAACCTGCCCGAAGATCGTGATGGCATCGATGCGGATCTGCGCACCGCGGGCTTCGATCCGCTCGAAATCGCCAAGGCTTTCGAATGGCTTGACGGCCTGGCGCAGGTAGAGGAAGACAGCGGTAACGCTCAATCCGCGAACTCGATCCGAGTACTGGCGCCCGAAGAGAGTGCGCGTCTCGCCTATAGTGCTCATGGATTTCTGTTGTTCCTCGAACAATCCGGCGTACTGACACCGAAACTGCGTGAAATGGTAATCAACCGGGTTATGGCGCTCGAACCGGAATCCGAAGTCGATATAGAAGAACTGAAGTGGGTTGTCATGATGGTGTTGTTCAATAGTTCGGACGAGCAGGACGAAAGCGCATTGATGCACTACGAAGACATCGTATTCGCGGACCAATCCGCCGTATTTCACTGAGCACAGATCGTGTCTAATCGCAATGCAGACCAACGGGATTAAATGGCCAGCCACCTCGTCATCGTAGAATCTCCGGCTAAAGCAAGAACCATCGAGAAATACCTGGGCAAGGACTTCAAGGTTCTGGCTTCGTATGGACACGTGCGTGATCTCGTTCCCAAGGAGGGCGCGGTCGAGACCGACAACGGTTTCAAAATGAACTACACGCCGGTCGAGCGTAACCAGAAGCACGTCACCAACATCAAGAAAGAACTGAAGAAGGCCAATGCCATCTACCTGGCGACTGACCCTGACCGCGAAGGGGAAGCGATTTCCTGGCACCTGTACGAGATGCTAAGGGAAAAGAACCTGATGAAGAACAAGCGCGCCTACCGTGTCGCGTTTTATGAAATAACCCGGCAGGCGGTATCGGAAGCCATCGAGCATCCCCGCGAAATCACCATGGACCTGGTCAACGCGCAACAGGCGCGCCGGGCGCTCGACTACCTGGTTGGCTTCAATCTTTCGCCGTTGCTGTGGCGCAAGATTCGGCGCGGACTATCGGCCGGTCGTGTGCAAAGTCCGGCATTGCGCATGATCGTCGAGCGAGAGCTCGAAATCGAAGCCTTCAACCCGCAGGAATACTGGAGTATCGAATCCGATAATCTGTTCGAGGGCCAGGGATTCAGTGCGCGCCTGAACCGCCTCGGCAATGAAAAAGTCAAACAGTTCACCATTACCAACGCCGATCAGGCCAATAGCGCCCACCGGCGTCTGAGCGAGGCTGCCCAGGGCAAGCTGCGGGTCGACAAGGTTGAAAAGAAACAGCGCAAACGAAACCCGACCGCGCCATTTACGACCTCGACCCTGCAGCAGGAAGCGGCGCGCAAGCTCGGCTTCGGCGCGCAGCGTACCATGCGCACCGCGCAGCGACTGTACGAGGGTATCGATATCGGCGCCGGTCAGGTTGGACTCATAACCTACATGCGTACCGACTCGGTGACTTTGTCGAACAATGCTTTGGACGAGATTCGCGAATTCATCGCCGAAAAATTCGGCGCCAGTAATTTGCCCGAATCGCCACGCGAGTACAAAATCAAATCGAAGAACGCGCAGGAGGCTCACGAAGCAATTCGTCCTACCAGCGCGCGCAACGAACCTTTCAAGATCAAGGGGCATCTCGGCGATGACGAGTTCCGGCTGTACAGCCTGATCTGGAAGCGCACCATCGCCTGCCAGATGATTCATGCGACCCTGGACACCGTTGCAATCGATCTTGCCTGCGGCAGTGAAAACAGTTTCAGGGCGAGCGGCTCGACCATCCGCGACCCCGGCTTCATGCGAGTCTACATCGAAGACAAGGACGATTCCAAGCCTGACGAAAACAAGGAAAACCTGTTGCCGCCGATGCGGGAGGGCGATCTGGTCGATTTGCAGGAAATCAGACTGGAGCAGCATTTCACCGAGCCGCCGCCACGTTTCAGCGAAGCCTCGCTGGTAAAGACACTCGAGGAATATGGTATCGGTCGCCCCTCTACCTATGCCTCCATCATCACGACCCTGGTGGACCGCGAGTATGTCGAACTGGAAAGCAAGCGGTTCCATCCAACCGACGTCGGTCGGGTCGTCGCTCGATTCCTGACCCAGCATTTTCCAAAGTATGTCGACTATGACTTTACCGCCCAACTAGAAGATTCGCTTGACGAAATTTCGCGCGGAGAGACTGACTGGGTGCCCTTGATGGAAGACTTCTGGACAACCTTCAAGACCCAGGTCGACGACAAGATGGAAAATGTCAGCCGTGACGAGGCGATTCAGTCGCGCCAGCTTGGCATCGACGAAAAATCGGGCAAGCCGATTTCGGTGCGAATGGGCCGCTACGGACCCTTCGTGCAAATCGGCACGCGCGACGATGAAGACAAGCCTCGCTTCGCCGGGCTGCGGCCGGGCCAGAAAATGGATTCGATTACGCTGGAGGACGCACTGGAGTTGTTCAAACTGCCGCGCGAACTGGGTGTATCTCCCGAAGGCGAACAGATTTCAGCCAACATCGGGCGATTTGGCCCCTATATCAAGTACGATTCCAAGTTCGTCTCGCTCAGGGCCACCGAAGGCGATGACCCTTTTACCGTAACCCTGGAACGCGCGCTGGTGTTGGTCGCAGAAAAGAAAGAGTTCGATGCCAATCGTGAAATCAAGGTATTCGCGGATACCGATATCAAGATCCTGCGCGGCCGCTACGGACCATATATAACCAATGGAATCAAAAACGCGCGCATTCCAAAGGACGTGGAAGACCCGGCTACCCTCGACCTGCAGACCTGCCAGGAGTTAATCGAAAGAGCCCCGTTACCCAAATCAAGGCGCAAGAAGGCCACGGCCAAGAAAAAAGCCGCCGCCAAAAAGACAGTCAAAAAGAAGGCCACGAGAAAGAAGGCGGTTCGCAAAAAAGCCGACTCGAAGAAAGCCGCCTCGAAGAAAGCCGCCAGCGAAGAAGTCCAGGCTGACGCCGGTTAGCGAGCTTCACGGTTTGCTATGAGTCCCTGGGCACTAAACCGGCTCGCCAACGCGATATCGGCCGGCGCCGTCATCGGTTACCCGACCGACACGGTCTGGGGCCTCGGCTGCGATCCGTTGAATCTCGCCAGTATTGCGCGCATCCTGCAAATCAAGAACCGTCGCCCCGACAAGGGTCTCATTCTGCTGTCATCGAGACTCGAATACTGTTCTCCCTATATCGATATCGATGGTGCGCAACGCGAATCGTTACTCTCACCCTGTGCGCGGCCGACCACGTGGCTGGTAAGCGCGAGCAAACAGTGCCCCTGGTGGATTTGCGGAATCCATTCCACCGCCGCCATCCGCATATGCGATCACCCGTTACTACAGGTTATATGCGATCAGTTGAAGGCACCGCTAGTCTCGACCAGCGCGAATCGTGCCGACCGCGCGACAGTACGCAACGCGCTACAGCTACGCCGGCATTTCGGTGGTGAGGTGGACTGCATCGTCACCGGTTTCAGCGCGGGCAGCGGCAAGCCAAGTAAGATAAAATCGCTTGCCGGCGGAACTATTCTGAGGTCATCCAGCTGATGGATATCGATCGGGTCAAACACTATTTACAGGAATTGCAGCCGGTCCACTGCAAGGCGGCCTTCATCGCGGACACCCGGGAGCACGCGGCCGCACCGAATCGATCCTGATGTCGCTACCGCCGGTGGTCAACTGGCGCTACAATTATCAGCCCGAAGCGGGCAGCGTCGAGGCCGAGTTAACAGATCACTACCTGAAATCGAGAGACTGGTTGGCACAATAGCGCAATGGACATTAATTTTCCCGACATCGAGATCGGCAATCCGGTCGACAACTACAGCAAATGCGACTTGTGCACCAATTCGAAATGCTGTACCTACGTGACCCAGCAGATAGACAGACCGCGCTCGAAGTATGATTTCGAAATTCTGTTATGGCAGGTATCGCATGACGGTGTGGGCGCCTACAGGGACGAAGACGGCTGGTTTGTGATGTTCGAGACACGCTGCCAGCATCTGCTCGGCGACGGGCTTTGCAACATATACGCGGATCGACCCAGCATATGCCGTTCGCACAGCAACGACTACTGCGAGTACGACGCCCCTGCCGAAGACGGTTTCGATCTGTATTTTCCAGATTATGATTCGCTGCTGCTGTACTGCAGGAAAAGGTTCAAACGCTGGACTACCGGTAATCCACCGCGCAGATAAATGTCCACGAATCAATGACACCCAGGGCCGGCCACAAGCCCGGTAATACGCTGACCAGGCTCCTGGTCAGCGCCTGCCTGCTGGGTGACCCGGTACGTTACGACGGCCACTCAAAGCCACTGCATGACGAGGACCTCGAGCGGCTGCTTGCACAGGGACGGGTCATCCGTTTTTGCCCGGAAGTTGCCGGTGGTTTGCCCGTGCCGCGCCCTGCCGCCGAAATTCAGGGTGGTGACGGTGCGGCCGTTATCGCCGGAGTGGCGAGGGTGCGGATCCGAGAAGGTGAAGATGTCAGCGACCGTTTCATCGCCGGCGCCAAACGCGCTCTCGAGCTCTGCCGTCAACACCGGATAACGGCGGCAGTGTTATCCGAAGCGAGCCCTTCCTGCGGTAGCGGCCGCATCTACGACGGCAGTTTCACGCGTCGCTCGATCGTGGCAAGCGGCGTCACCACCGCGCTGCTGCGCCAACATGGAATCGAAGTATTCAACCAGCACCAGCTGGCGGTTGCCCTCAACTACCTGTCGTCTTACAGGAGAGGAGCATGACCGAGGAAATAGCGCTTAGCGCGATAAACAGCAGTGTAAAACCTGTGTTGATGTTCGCCTTCCGGTCTGCCAGCACATTCAGTCTCACCTGGCTTTGCTGTGCGGTTCGCAAGGCGACGATGACTTCATCACTGCCGTCGGAATCGCCGATATCGATACCGGTGATACCAAAATTAGCCAATTACCCAACCATAATCCCGACTCGGTCGCATCGAAGCATCGAACACACACCCTGGCGCTCGCTTCCCGGCAATCCCGGCTTCAGTTTTTGATTTACTCGCTGTGCTTTCTACTTCAGAATCGGCTCCCGGCTACCACCATCGACTGAATCGGAAAATGATCACCGAAAATCCAGACCCCGAGAGTGCAATCGATTTCATCCTCGTACTGTTCGCGCAACAAGGCACCACCGAATACATGCGCAAGGCGGCCCCATGAACACGACCGAGGTCGAACACTTCGAGACCAATCCCTACCATCGCGGCGCAGTCAGGCTCAGATACTACTACGGCGACGGCAAGGTTGCCGGACTGGCCATTAAACCGGTTACCGCCTACCGCGAAACTCTCACATCACTGATGCTTCGATGAAGTATCGCGGAGTGGTATTCGACAAGGACGGCACCCTGCTCGACTTCAACCGCACCTGGCTGCCGATTTATCGATGCGCGGTGCGCGAGTTCGCCGCCGGCGAGGCGGCGCTTGCCGAGCAATTACTGGTAGAACATGGCTTCGATCCACAGCGCAACCAGTTCCGAAGCGGAAGCCTGCTGGCGGCGGGTAACAATCGACAAATAGCCGATGAATGGGCGCGGCAACTCGGCAAGCCGGAACAGGTCGAAGCCATAAGCTTGCGCCTCAATCAAATCTTCCATGAGCGCGGCGCGATCGAAGCGACCCCGGTCGCCAACCTGGCTGGCACGCTCAGGCAGCTGAAAGCGGCGGGCCTCAAACTCGGCGTGGCGACGGCCGACAGTCACCAGGGTATTCTCAATACCCTGCAATCCTTCGACGTGTTGCAGGAATTCGATTTTCTCGCTGGTTATGACAGTGGCCACGGGGTCAAGCCGGATGCTGGCATGGTGCAGGCATTCTGCCAACGGATGTCGCTACAAAGCGATGCCGTGGTTGTCGTTGGCGATAATTGTCACGATATCGAAATGGGCAGAAATGCCAATGCCGGCCTTTGCGTCGGCGTGCTCACCGGAACCAGCAACCGCGCCGACCTCGAAACCATCGCCGACATCGTGCTCGACGATATCAGCGCGCTGCCTGAATATCTCTAACCCACATTTCTCACCGATTTCCAGCTGCGGGCGCTTCTCTGGGAAGGTTCTCGCGGAGGCGCGGAGACGCGGGGAGCGCAGAGGGTATTTTGCAGGGTGGGTGCCTGGGTATCTCTAATTCAAGTTTCGACAATCTCTTAATCCCTCCGCGCTCTCTGCGCCTCCGCGAGAACCTTTACGGAGTAGCCCAGTGTCGTGGAACCTGCTGGTGGGATGTGCGGGCTAGTCGGCAACCACCGGCAGTTCGCCGGGCAAACCCCATTCGGACCAGGAGCCGTCATAAACCGCGGCCCGGTCGTCACCGATGTAATGCAGGGCGAAAGCGGTAATACAGGCGGTCACGCCCGAACCGCAGCTGCATATGCTCACCTTCGAATCGCCGACCAGTGGCCTGAGGATCTGCTCGAGATCGGATTTCGATTTGAACAGCCCGTGTTCGAATAGTTCGGCGAAAGGCAGATTTAGCGCACCCGGCATATGCCCGCGCCGCAGGCCCGGGCGGGGCTCCTCCGCGGCACCTCGAAAACGGGGTTCGGGTCGCGCATCCAGCACGCAGATCGACTCGTCGTCGAGCGCGGCCAGCACTGCTGCGGAGTCGGCAACATGCGGCGGATTGAAGCGTGCCCTGAAGTCACCGCTCAGGTAGCGTGGAACCTCCTGGCAGTTTTCGATCGGGTAGTCCGCTTCGTCCCAGGCCACCAGCCCGCCGTCGAGCAAGGCCAGGTTTTCACAACCCATGGCGCGCAACATCCACCATGCGCGCGGACTCGAAAACATCCCCATCGCGTCGTAAACGACGACGCGACTGTGCTGGTTCAGACCAAGCGCTCGCAGCTCGCGTGTAAAGGTTTCTTCATCCGGCATCATGTGCGGCAGGCTTGAGTCGGGGTCACAGATTTTTCCGTCGAAATCAAAAAACCTGGCCCCGGGAATGCGCTCCTGCTGCCACTCCTCGAAACCGTCGCGGCCGGTAGCCGGCATATGCCAGCTGGCGTCGAAGATGACAAGGTCTTCGTGCCCAAGCTGCTGATGCAGCCATGCCGCACTCACCAGTGAAGCGGGGAGTTCCAGGTTCGTCATAGAATAATTCCGTAGATTTTCGAATCCGGCAACATAGCGAATTGTGCAGCCGCTGGCAAGCCAGCGGCTCTATCGTTATAGTGCGAGCACGATGCCGACACTGATTAAACAACAAGCCGGAATGCTGTTTGCGCTAATGACCGCCTGCGGTCTCGGCGCCATCACTACCCAGGCAAAAATATTCTATGCCGATGGCGGCAATGCGCTGACCATGATACTGATCCGCTTTACCGCTTCGACCCTCGTTTTCGGACTGCTCCTGCTGCTCAGGCACGGCAGTTTCAGAGTTGCCAGAAGTCAGCGTATGCCATTGTTTTTTCTTGGAATTATCTGGTCCGGCGCAATGATCTGCTATCTCGTCTCGGTGGAATCGATTTCGGTAAGCCTGGCGGTCCTGATTCTTTACTTCTACCCGTTGCTGGTGCTCGCCTACTCGCTTATCAAGCGGCAGTTGAAAGCATCGGCTGCGGTGATTGCACTATTTTGCGCCGCATTTTTTGGGCTTTACCTGGCCCTGTCGGGAGGCGAAATCGCGGTCGATCTGAACGGCATATTATTCGCGGCAATAGCCGCCTTTGGCGCTGCCTTCACCTTCCTTTGCGGCGCCCGGGTTGCGTCTTCGATGTCGCCGTTGCTGATGACCTTCTGGATCAACGCCATCGGCTTGCTGATGATTCTACCGATGATGGCGGGCAAGCTCAGCTTGCCGACGGTAGGCGGGGGGAGTCTGGCGCTGGGGCTGGCCACGGTATTCTACCTGATCGCAATCCTCAGCCAGTTTGAGGCGCTGGCGCGATTAACGGCGGCGCGGGCGGCTTTTATTTTGAATCTCGAGCCCGTAATATCTATTTTGCTGGCGGGCCTAATATTGAACGAAACGCTCAGTACTATACAGGCCAGTGGTGTCTTACTGGTCATTTCCGTCGTCATCCTGTCACTGCGATTCAAACCCACGGACGCTTGATCCCGGGCCTGGTTTAGGGCATGGTTTCATTTTTTCGACGGGAATCAGACCATGATCAGGGCTATTCGAATTCATCAGACCGGCGGACCCGAGGTACTCAAATGGGATGAGATCGAAGTGGATGATCCCGGCCCCGGCCAGGTGCGCCTGCGGCAGTCAGCCTGCGGTCTGAACTACATCGACGTCTACGGCCGCAGCGGAATGTACCCGGTCGGTGACCTGCCCGCGGTACTGGGCATGGAAGCCGTCGGCCGTATCACTGCGGTTGGCGAGGACGTTAACGGTCTTGCAAACGGAGATCGGGTCGCCTACCCGATGACCCTCGGCGCCTATGCCGAGGAACGCCTCATCGACGCCAACAAGCTGGTCAAGATTCCGGATTCGATCGACGATGAAAGCGCCGCGGCCATGATGCTCAAGGGACTCACGGCGCACTACCTGTTGTTCAGAACCTACCCGGTACAGGCCGGCGACAACATTCTTGTCTATGCCGCCGCCGGTGGCGTCGGACTGATACTTTGCCAATGGGCCAGCCAACTCGGTGTGAACGTCATCGGTTGCGTCGGGTCAGAAGAAAAGGCCCAGCTTGCCAGGGACAACGGCTGTCATCACACCATACTGTATCGACACGAAGATATCGCCAGGCGTGTTAGCGACATCACCGACGGCGCCGGCGTGGCGGCGGCCTACGATTCGATCGGCAAGGCGACTTTTACCGCGTCACTCGATTCACTGCGTCCGTTCGGGGTACTGGCGACCTATGGTAACGCCAGCGGTCCCGTCGAGCCGTTCAGCCCTCTCATTCTTGCTGGCAAGGGGTCGCTGTACGTTACCCGTCCGACGCTGGCGACCCATATTTCCACCCCTGAATTACTCCGCCAAGGCGCTGATAGCCTGATCGGCGTGGTCGAAAGCGGCAAGGTGCGCATCCATGTCAACCAGAGCCTCGCACTGGCTGATTGCGCGGAGGCGCACCGGCAGCTGGAGGCGCGGTCTACCACCGGCTCAACCGTGCTGAAAATTTAATTATAACTGTTAGACCAGTACAGTTTTAGTAAAACCTCTTTTTTCCCTAAGTGGCTGGCACCCGGCATTTATGGGCACCCCTTAAAGCTCTGATTAGAGTCCTAAGTATTTATTTATTATTGTTTAATATCAATAGTTTATAGATCAATATAGCGACCCCTTAAAAATCTCGAAAGCGAGCTGTGATCTACCTCTCAGTTTTCCTGTGAACGGGTTCTCAATCGCCAGTTTAGAGAAAAACTGTTATATAAAACTGTTATGGTTGTATTTCGAAAAAACTGAATCTGTTGCCATTCCAATCGCTGCCTATAATACCTGTCATGAATTTACACCGCTGTCGGAAAAACCCCGAGAGCATTTTTACAGGAGCAATACCATGAGTACTTTAAAAGCGAAACATTTCCACCTGATCGATGATCTGGACATTGCCGCCCTGGTTTTCGCAGCAGTCGAACGCATCGAAGGCTTAGCGGTTAAAGTAAACCAGAAAGCCAGGCTTTGGCAGCGCCGCTCGAACGAGCGTCGCCTGCTGGCACAGATGAATGATCACATCCTCAACGATATCGGCCTGACCCGCGCCGACGTTAACACCGAAACAGCCAAATACTTCTGGCAGCATTAATCCGCTTTAGCGCCGGTGTGGATCAATAGATCCACACCGGTTCTGCGCTACCTATCGCGCGCGTAAAATCCCAGCCCCGGGTTACTGCTTCAGCCGGTAACCGGTTTTAAACATCCACCACACCAGCACCAGGCAAACCACCAGGAACAGGCTAATCATCGCCAGGCTGACCGCCACACTGACGTCGGCGACTTCGAAAAAACTCCAGCGGAACCCACTTATCAGGTAGAGCACCGGATTGAAAAGCGTTACCGTCTGCCATGCCGGCGGCAACATGCTGACCGAGTAAAAACTGCCGCCGAGGAATACCAGCGGCGTAATCACGAGCATCGGAATCAACTGCAGCTTCTCGAAGTTGGTCGCCCACAGCCCGATGATGAAACCGAAAAGCGCGAACGAAACGCAGGTCAGCACCAGGAACAGCACCATTACAAATGGGTGGGCGATATTGAGGTCGATGAAGAGGTTCGCTGTTAACAGGATTATAACTCCCAGAATCAACGACTTGGATGCCGCCGCGCCGACATAGCCGACCACGATTTCAAAAAATGAAATGGGCGCCGACATGACTTCATAAATGCTGCCGGTAAACTTTGGAAAAAAAATACCGAAGGATGCATTGGCGATGCTCTGCGTCAGCAGCGACAGCATTACCAGCCCCGGTACGATGAAAACACCATAGGAGACACCGTCGATTTCTTCGATACGCGATCCGATGGCGGCGCCGAAGACGACAAAGTACAGCGAAGTCGAGATAACCGGTGAGGCAACGGACTGCAGCAACGTGTTCCAGGCGCGCAGCATTTCGTACTTGTAAATAACCCGGATGGCCTGGTAGTTAACCCGCATATCTCACCGATTTCCTCGGCAATTGCCCGAAGCGTCGGACCGCTGCATTGCTCTACTACTGCACATCCATGTGCATATCGCGACGTAAACCGATGAGATATGCGGGTTAATCATTTTGCACTCACCAAACTGACAAAAATTTGTTCCAGCGAACTCTGGCTGGACTTGAGATCCTTAAGCGACAAACCGGTACCGTGCAAGGCCTGCAGCAACGAGGTAATCCCGGTTCGCTCACTCTGCGTGTCATAGGTATAAACCAGGTGATATCGATCCGCGGAAAGCTCCAGGCTGTAATCAGCAAGCGCCGCGGGAACAGCGTCGATTGCCTGGCGCAACTCGATCAGCAATTGCTTTGTGCCGAGTTTTTGCATCAGGCATTGCTTGTCTTCGACCAGCAACAACCTGCCCTCGCTGATGATGCCGACGCGATCGGCGATTTCCTCGGCTTCTTCGATATAGTGCGTGGTGAGGATGATGGTCACGCCTGAATCGTTCAACTTGCGCACCATTTTCCACATATCCTGGCGCAACTCGACATCCACGCCCGCAGTCGGTTCATCGAGAAACAGGATACGCGGCTCGTGCGACAGCGCCTTGGCTATCAACACGCGGCGCTTCATGCCACCCGAGAGTTCGCGCAACTCGCTGTCGCGTTTGTCCCACAGGGACAAGTCCTTGAGCAACTGCTCGAGATAAGCGGGATCCGAAGATTTGCCGAACAGCCCGCGACTGAAGTTAACCGAGTTCCACACCGTATCAAAGGCGCCGAGCGTAAGCTCCTGTGGCACCAGGCCGATCAGGTCGCGCGTCTGCCGGTAATCGCGGACGATATCGTAACCGGCCACGCTGACCGACCCCGTGCTCGCCGAGACGATGCCGCAGATAATCGAAATCAAGGTGGTTTTACCGGCGCCGTTGGGGCCCAGCAAGGCGAGAATCTCGCCTTGCCGAATCTCGAGATCAACCCTGCTCAGCGCCTGATGCCCGCTAGCGTATACTTTCGAAAGCGCTTCGATTTTTACTATGGATTTCATCGCGCGATTCTACTATCAGACGCCGGTCTTTGACATCCCAATCGCAGCTTGTTGTAGCCCCCATATCTCACCGGTATGTGCTTCGACGCAGAACTACCCAGAAAAGGTTCTCGCAGAGGCGCTGAGATCGCAGAGATCGCGAAGGAATGAAAAGGTTATCGGAATTTGAATCAGAGTTACCCGGGCACTCAACCTGCAAAGCCTCCTCTGCGTTCCCTGCAGCTCCGCGCCTCTGCGAGAACCTCCTCAGGAAAGCGTCCGCCGTACGACTGCATGGATGCAGGAGGTAGAGCAATGCAGGAGCAATTGCCGAGGAAATCGGTGGGATTTGCGGGCTATGGGTTATACTCGCCGCGATTCGACAATGGAGATAACGATGACGGTTTTCAGGTTTCATTCAGAACCGCTTCAGGATAGCTGGCTCGATCTTTACGGCCACCTCAACGAGGCTTATTACCTGGTTCCCTTTAGCAACACTACCTGGATCATGCAGGATCACTTCGGCATTGGCAGCGAATATTTCGACGCTACCGGCTGCGCCATCTATACCGTCGAATCCCACCTGCGCTACCTTAATGACGTGCGCGCTACCGCGACCATGGACATCGAAACGCTGATCCTCGGCAGCGATGCGAAGAAAATCTGGTTCGCCCACCGCATGCTGGTCAACGAAGAACTCTGTGCTACCGCCGAGTTCATGGCCCTGCACTACAACACCCGCGAGGGGCGCACCATGGAAATGACGGGGACGGTTCAGGCGAGCCTCGCCGCCGCCGCGGTTGCGGAACTACCGGACTGGGCCGGCAGGCAGATAAGCCTGGTCAGAAAGTAGCCGGATGCAGCGCCACCTTCAACCTAGAAAACCCGCCGAACTCCTGTGCGATGTTACAGCCGACGCGGGCATGCACCCTGCCCTGGCGATCGCCCCGGTGCGGCAATTTGTATAATGGGATTTACAGTAGCGTCTTTTTGAGGAGAGTGAATGAAACCAGCAGGCCGAGCAGCAACAACCAGGTCGTCGGCGCCAGTGAATTCCAGAGTTCCATTGCCATCGAAATCAGAAAGTCCATACTTACCTCAGTTTTCTCTAAATAAGATTAACTATAGCATATAAATATATGTTATTTAACAATAAAATCAATTGATAAATATTTCACTTTTGTGACCTCGAAACAGTTGATTCGAGCAGCTCGGAACGATACTTACGCGATCACCGCGCTTCAATGATCCGTCTCCCGGTAGCGCTTCCAGATCAAGCGGACCGCCTCGGTGAGTTGCGATTCCCCTTGCGCGACCCACTGGTCCATGCTCATGACATCGATCCACTGGCCATCGTCGATCTCTTCCGCCTGCAGTACCAGGGGGCCGTCGAAGCAGTAGCGATAAATCACGCTATGCTCATTGCCCGTCTGTATCGAAGCCGCCAGCTTGAACAATTCCAGCAGCGGCTGCTCGACGACAATACCGAGTTCTTCGCCAATTTCACGACGCGCGCAGTCAACATAATCCTCGCCGCTATCGACATGGCCCGCGGCCGACGAATCCCATTTACCCGGTTGCTCGTCCTTCGCAAGCGAACGCTTCTGCAAAAACAATTCGCCGCGGCTGTTAAACAGCAGGATATGAACGGCCCGATGCATCAGCCCCCTGGCATGGATCTCGCCGCGCGTTTTTACCGCGACAACCTTGTCGTTTTCATCGACGACATCGAGTAACTCGTGACTGACCGACACTCGCTTCTCCGTAATACTGGATATCGGCAAGTCTAACCCGAGCGATGGAAAAATCGAACTGCCATTCGTACAACGACGGGTAATCATTTCTCCGGTGAGCAAACAGGAATGCAAGCCGCGACACTCAGTTTGCGACCCCAGCAAATTTTACTCGCGCCTGCGAATTCTGTAGGCTGAGCGCCAGGGCCCCCGCGCCTGCATGACTATTTAACCCGGAGTTCTTCGATCGAAACCGAATTGTTTATCTCATTCGTTATTTTCGGCTTCATCGCCGCGCTAACGCCGGGCCCCAATAACGTCATGCTGACAACAACCGGATTGAATTTCGGCGTACGCCGCGGGATTCCGCATTTGCTTGGAATCTGTATCGGCTTTCCGGTCATGCTGGCACTGATCGGTCTCGGCTTCGGCACCCTGTTCCAGCTGTTTCCGGTATTGCATGAAATCATCAAGGTCATCGGCATCGCCTACCTGGTTTATCTCGCCTGGAAGATCGCCAACGCCGAGGGAGGCGCCGACGAGACCAGCCCGTCAAAGCCGATCAGCTTCTGGCAGTCGGCAGCGTTCCAATGGATCAACCCGAAAGCCTGGGTCATGGGCAGCAGCGCGCTGGTGACCTATACCTCGCTGGACGACAATTTCTTTCTGCAAGTCGTTATCATCTGCACCAGCTTCGCGATCATCACCTTTCCCTGCGCCGGCGCCTGGCTGGTGTTCGGCGCGGGTCTGCAACATTTCCTCAAGAATCCGCTGCATCGTAAAATTTTCAACGTCGTCATGGCACTGCTGCTGATCGCATCCATTCTCCCCATCGCCTGGGACATGTTCCAGTAAGCTTTTACCAGTCCTTCGAGGATAGGGGGCCGTAAGATCGGATTGCCACGCCTTCGTGGCAGGAATAGTCGAATTACCCCTTCAACCTAGAAAACGCAGTAGGATCACGAAAGTCTGCACAAGCGATTGATTCATATAGCTATATGAAAAAAGTGCTTATCACCAATAAGGTGACTAGCGGAGCGCCGCCCGCTTTTTTTTCATTACGCTATCTAAATCAATCGCTCGCCTCATGGCGCCTACTTTTGGTGCACATCTTTTTCGCGCCCTACTGCGTTTTCCAGGTTCAATCAACCACCACTACAAGGTTCTTGCTTTCGCAGGAACAACGCAGCCTTTGGTTGACAAGGTTGAAACTCGTGCCTTCGAGGGTGCAGGACTGTAAGCGTTAGTCAGTTTCGGGGTATGCTTCGCCGTCGGCGTAGGGGAACCACCAGAAATCCTGCGTGCCGCAATTGGGATCGATCCAGACGAACTTGGTCTTGCGAAAGGTCTCGAGACCCTCGGGTCCGAGCTGACGTCCCATGCCGCTCATCTTGGTGCCGCCGAAGGGACCGGCATCGTTGTCGAGCAACGGTGCGTTGACCCAGACCATGCCCCCATCGAGTTCCTCCGAAGCACGAATGCTTTCGCGCATATCCATCGTGTAGAGGCAGGCGCCTAGCCCATACTGGGAGTCGTTGGCATACTCGAGCGCCTGATCGAAACTCTCGACCTTGCAGATCGGCGCAACCGGACCAAAACTCTCGTTGTTCAAAATATCCATATCAGGATTGCAATCGGTCAGTATAGTGGGCTCGACAAACCAGCCCGTGTCCTCCAGTCCGTCGGGGCGTCCGCCACCGTACACCACTCGTGCTCCCTGCTGTTGCGCGCGGTCCAGCACAGCCTCGTAGCGAGTCCGTTCCTTTTGCGAGACCATAGGGCCCATATCAACCTTGTCGAGACCATTGCCGATGCGAACCGCCCTGGCATGTTCGGCCAGCTTTTCGACGAACTCATCGTGCACGGCTTCATGCACGAAGAAGCGCTCGGCGGAGACACAGATTTGTCCACAATTCATGTAGGCTGAAAACGCAGCACCGCGCGCAACCACGTCGAGCGGCGCCGACGGCATGACGAGAAAAGGATCGTTGCCCGAGGTTTCGATCAGCGTCGGCTTCATCATTTCGCCGCACCTGGCCGCGATTGCAACACCGGTAGGTACGCTACCGGTAAACGCTATCATGTTGGTGTTCGGGTGTTCTACCAGCCGGCGGCCGCAATCACCGGCGCCGGTCAGCACCTGGAACAGCCCGGGGGGCAGGTGGCGGTTGAACGCATCGGCGAACAGCAATGTCGTAATCGTCGTGTACTCGGAGGGCTTGGCAATCACCGCGTTGCCGCAGGCCAGCGCCGCCGCGCCCTCCCAGGCAAGCAGCGTCATCGGGTAGTTGAACGGCTGAATCGATACCACGACCCCGAGCGGTAACTTAAGGGTGTAGTTCAGGTGACCTTCGACCGCGGGACCCATGACGCGTCCGATATCTGTGCGCCCGGTTTCCGCGTAATAGCGAATCGCCGACACCGACCAGTCCACTTCATCGGCCGATTCCTTGTAGGGTTTGCCCATTTCACGAGTTAGCGTTTCCGCCAGAACCGGTTTCATCGCCAGCAAATCGTTGGCGACTTCGTGCATGATCTCGGAGCGTTCGAGGGCGCTTATACGCCACCACTTCTTTTGCGCGGCATGCCCCACATCGATTGCGGCGTCGATTTCGGCCGCGCTGGTCTCCGCAATTTGGGAGATGACGTCACCGGTGGCCGGGTCGATGACGTCCCGGCCCTCGGTGGCCTCGCTGCGACGAAATTCCCCGTCCAGTAAAATCGTATGACTCTTGCGATCAAGTTCTTCGAGTGCGCCCACTGCAACCTCCATAGTATGTCGATCTGAAAGCTGCCCATCCTATCATTAATAGCTGGAAAATTGTCGCATCAACAGGCCGAAAAAATTACCCTGTGGCTCCGGCCTGGCGGCGGCGCGCTGCTTGTTTCGCTGTTCAGCCTCGTTGTCGTGGCGCTGATGTTGCGCATTCTTCAAATGATCACTGACGATGGATTCAACACCGCGGGCAAACATCAGGGCGGGATAGGCTGAATGGATATTCTGGTTTCTGACTCTTCTCATTTTGGGTTCCTCGTTACGGGTTTGTTGTTTCGACGGAGTCATTCTCGTCAGGGTCCGTTAATTCATTCAAAATAATCGTTAAAAAATCATTAAATTTTTTAGCTAATTGATTTTTAAACAGTTATTAGAAAAAATAAATGTAGGAAGTCACCCTCAGAGGCCTTAAGTGTCCAAGTTACAGCTCTTATTGCTGGGCCATTTCGAATGTTTGCTGCCGTCCGGTGAACGCATATCGCTGTCCATGCGCAAGGCCGAGGTGCTTCTGGCCTTTCTCGCGCTGGCGCCCGCGATACGACATCCACGCGAACGCCTGATCAACCTTTTGTGGAGCGACCGCGGCGAAGAGCAGGCGCGTAACTCGCTGCGGCAGTGCCTCAGCGCGATCAGAAAGTCGCTCGGCGACGTCGCCGACCTGGTGCTGCAGATCGATCGCACCACCGTGTGCCTGAAACCCGAGCTGATCGATGTCGATGCGCTCGAATTCGAACGCCTGGTCGCACAGGATACGCTCGGCGAGTCGGGCGGGCGCCTGTTGATGCGCGCCTATTCCGAAAACGGCGATCGCAGCCGCGCGCTGCAGGCATTCAAACGCTGCCAGCAGGCGCTGCGCAGCGAACTCGAGGTCGAGCCCGAAACGGCGACTCTAGAACTGCGCGAGCAGATCGCAGCCAGCCAGAAGCAGTCAGTACAGGCGGCGGCTCGCAACCCCGCCGGGTCCGCCGCCAAAACCGCTGCACCTCCCGTTTCCATCAACCGGGAAACATCAGGCAACTCTTTACAGGCGAGTGGTCACAGAATCGCGGTGCTGCCGTTCGACAACCTGTCGGGCGACCCGGAGCAGGAGTATTTCAGCGACGGCATCACCGACAGCATCATCCTGAACCTGTCGCTGTTCCCGGAACTGCAGGTCAAGTCGCGCAATTCGAGCTTCGCATTCAAGCAGCAGATCAAGAGCCTCGGCGAAATTTCCGCGGAATTGAAGGTTGACTACCTGGTCGAGGGCAGCATCCGCAAATCCACCGATCGCATCCGCATCACGGTGCAACTGATCGAGGCCGCCAACGGCAACCAGGTCTGGGGCAAACGCTATGACGCCGACCTCGAAAACCTGTTCGATCTCGAGGAGGAGTTGAGCCGAACCATCGCCGCCACCGTTACCGGTCAGATCGAATCCGAGTTGCAGCGCATCGCTATCGCCAAGGGTGCGGCAAGTCAGCAATCCTACGACCTGCTGCTCAGCGGCACCTACCATAGCTACCGCTTCAATCGGGGTGACAACGTGATCGCGGTCGAAAAACTGGACCAGTGCCTGGCGCAGGACCCGGACAACGTACGCGCGCATGTGCAGGTCTACGTCTGTCACGAAATGGACTACCTGGGACGCTGGACCGTGGATTACCAGGCATCTTTCGATCTCGCCAGAACGCATATCGAAAGGGCGCTGCAACTGGACCCGGAACTCGGACTGGTGCAGACCTTTTATGCCGAGTACCTGGCTTTTGCCGGGAAACCCGACGAGGCGAGCAGGCATCTCGACACGGCGCTCGAAATCAACCCCAACGATACCGACGCGTTAGCCATCCGCGCAATCTGCCTGGCCTTTCAGGGAGACTTCGCGGCATCCCTGCAGGTAGCCGAACAGGTCTGCCGCATGGATCCCTATCATCCCTGGGCCGAATGGGAGCTGTCCGGCGGGCAGTATCATTCAGGGTCTTACCAGACCACCCTTGAAACCATAGCCAGGTTTCGCACCGATCCAGGCTTCACGTAGATTTTCGCGATTGCCAGCCACATCAAACTCGGCCAAATCGATGCGGCCCGAAAGGCATTACAGGGCTTCCTGCAAGCATGCCGGGAAGACATGCTGTCGATGCCGCAAAGCCTGGACGACTGGTTAGCCTATGTTCACGCTACCTACCCCTATGACAATGTACAGTCCAGCCGGGACCTGGTCGATTGCCTGGCGCAGGCGGGCCTGTGCGAGGACGTCGATGGTACAGAGGGTTAGCCCGCATGCGGCTTTCCGAGTGGACCGAGGCGCACGCCGCCGCGCAGGTTGCGATAAACCAGGTCGTCGAATTTGCAGTAATTGACACCTGGCGCAATCACCACCAGGGTTTCGGCGGCAATGGGATCGAAATCGGCGCGGAAATGCACCGTACTCTTCACCGCGACGATCTTCTGCTCGGCTGGTTCGATGCCGAGGTGGCGGATCATCGCCTGATCCAGGCACTGCGCGCGCGAACTGCCGACCACCACGCGCACGTCGGAATTCGCATCGACCACGCGCAACAGCGCCATCTCACCGAGTTGCGCCTGCGAATTCAGATTCATCGCGCCGGTGAAGGTAAAACGACCATCGCCGAACGCCTCGACCTGGAAGCGCGCGCGATACGGTTCGAAACCCGGCGCGCCCGATTTACCGCCCAGCAGTGCATCGAACTGCCCACCGATACCTGCCGCGTGCGCCTGCCGGGCCACCTCGGGATCGTAAAGCACCGCGATGACCGCCTGTTGCGCGCCATGGCGCACCAGCGCAGCCAGTAACCCGGTGCTATCCGAAGTGCCGCCGGCTCCGGGGTTGTCCTGGGCATCGGCGAGCACGACCGGCTTATCCGACGGGTTTTCCATGGCCCGCAGCACCGCCGTATTCGCATCCAGCAATTCAACTTCAAATTCGGCTTCGGCCGCCAGTACCTGCTGGTAAATCCTTTCGGCTGCCGCTTCAACCTCGCTTTCATCCTCACCATAGGCCACCACCGCGCCTCCGCATTCGTCGATATCGGAAGGTGGAAACCCGGCGGCAAAATCCACGATTTCGACGCCAGCCGCATCGCTCTCGGGCGGCAATGCGCCGTAGATCGAGCGACAGGGATCGAAATCGGTGCATTGCGAAGTCAACGCCAGCAGAAACGGCAGCTTGCGCATCGCCTTGTGCAGAGCGCGCCCTGCCAGCAGCGGCAGCAGCAGGTCGTATGCGCGCGCGCCGGTCGTGGCCATGTCGAGGTGTGGATAGGTGCGGTAAATTGTCATCGCATCGCTCAGTTCGAGCATACCCCGGGTGACGTTGGCGTGCAGGTCGAGGCTGATCACGACTGGAATCGTCGGCCCGACGGCTTCGCGTACCCGGCGCAGCAACTCGCCTTCACCGTCCTCGTGGTGTTCGGTCACCATGGCGCCGTGCAGGTCCAGGTAAACCGCATCCAGCGTATCCAGTTCGCGCAGCGATGAACACATCATATCGGCCACGCGCTCGAAAGCATCGCGCGTCACGTAACTACTCGGTTCGGCCGAACACCAGCACAGGGGGCGCAAACGATGGCCGTCCCTGGCGGCGCGTTCTATAAAACCGGGCAGCGGGATGTTGAGTCCGCGCATGGTTTCGAACAAGGCTTCACCGCTCGCCAATCCGGGCCAGCTGTCGGCGCGCTCGAACGCCTCCCAGGGTGCGAGATGCGGTGCAAAAGTATTGGTTTCGTGCTGAAATCCACCGACGGCGATTGTTTTTGCATGCGACATGTAAATCTCCAGTTTCTAACGCCGTATCAATAGCGACCCGGCGTTACGGTAAGCGATGTCTGCAGCGACTTCAGGCGGCAGGTCGCGTTGCCGAACCCCAGCAGCAACGCCGCGAGTACGTATTTCAAATCACATCTCCGGTGCTTGCAACTCATGTTCATCCGCTTTACTCCTCCCGACCAGGTACAGTGAAGCGATCAGCAAGACAGCGCTTATCCACATCAGCGGGCTCGGACGTTCGGCGAATATCACCATACCCCAGAGCACGCCGCTGACCACCATAACGTAATTGGCGTGTGACGTGTAAATCGGCCCCTTGATACGAATCAGTTCAAAGTAAATATAAATATCGACCAGCGAAATCGCGGCCATGAACAATATCGCGCTATGCCCCCGATTCCAGGCCTCGACATCCTGCCATTGCCAGTTGAAACTGGAAAAAACGATCAGCAGCGCCCCGGCAAACAACGCCTCGCCGCAGGCCACCTGGTAGGAATCGGAGCCCGGCGGCCAGCAACGCGCGGTGAAATTATGATGAATGGCGTAACAGACCGGCACACCAAGGGTTAACAGCAGCCAGCGCCAGGCGACCGCTTCGCCATGATGCACATCGGGCAGCAGGATCGCAAAAATCGCGAATGCGCCGACCAGGATTCCAGCCACCCTCGGCAGGTTTATGGTGTCGGTCTTCATCATCCACGCCAGCAGCAGGGTCACCAGCGGTGACATGCTGACAATCAGCGCCAGCACGCTGGCCGGCATGTGCGCGATTACCAGCAATTCGGCGATCATCGGCAGCAGGTACCCCGTCAGGGCGCAGACCAGGTAAAAGATGTTATGACGGAACCCAAACTCCGGTTTGCGCCGGCGCAGCAAGGCGATTGCACTCATCCCGATGGCTACCCCTACGGTCGTCAGCGTGAGGATGCCGGTATACGAAATTCCCGACAGCACGGCGATCTTCAACATGGAAAAGTACAGGCCCCAGCTACTACCCAGGAAAAGCAGCAGGAATATCGGACGCAGTCCTGTGGTCAATCCCATATTATCAATCGAGTAGCAAACCAGGCGGCAAGCCTAGCGCATGTTTGCCTCGTTTGATAGCGCTCAAAGTTAGTGGCTCACGGGGTGGTAAAACGAGAAATCTTCAGTGAAATTTCAGTCAGTTCTTCTAGGCTGAGCGGTATCGACAAGGCGCAGGCTCTCATCTCGCTGACAGAGATGGACGAGGAAGATCTCGAGTTCGACTTCGCCGAAGAAGGCATGATGCTCGAATTCCAGGGCGGTGAAGTGGCTCAGTACTACCAGCTCTGGGAACCTGGTGAGGAACTGTTGATCAAGTCGCCTACACTCGGCGAAACCGATTTACCGCGCATGGGAGTAGCCCATGCAGAACATGCTTTTGCCGACCTTCGCTTGCCGGATGGCCGCGCCGGGCGCCTCATCGAAATCGTGTTCATGCCGCGCGTCGAAATTGAAAAAGAATGGGAACCCGAAGAGGATGAGGATGACGACTGGAGAGGCGACAACTACGTTGCGCCGGTTCCGCAACCGATCACCCTGGTATTTGCGCGCGAGCGCGAATCGCTGGATGCGGCCCTGTTGCTGATTGCCAGCACCATTTTCAGCGTCATCCTGGTGGTACTGCTGATTTCAGGTCTGCTGGTGTGGCGCCTGGTCGGCAGCGGCTTGACGCCATTATCGCGTTTGGCGCAACAGGTTAGCGCGATCGATGAATCCAATCTCGATGCGCGCCTGTCGCAGAAGGGCGCGCGAAGCCTCGAGATCGCACCAATCGAAGATCAGCTCAATCATCTACTGGAACGGCTGCAATCCGCCTTCGAGCGCGAAAGGCGCTTCTCCGCCAACGCCGCGCACGAATTGCGAACCCCGCTGGCGGAGTTGAAAACGCTGGCCGAAGTCGCGCGCATGGTGCCGGAGGACAAGGAGCAGGTAACACAGTTTTTCGCCGACGTCGGCGAGATTTCCGGGCAGATGGAAAATGTGGTGGCGACCTTGCTGGAACTGGCGCGATCCGAGGCAGGCCTGTTGAGCACCGATCCAGAAGACATCGAGCTTGCCGCCTACTGCGACGAAATCTGGCGACACGCGATCAACGGCAGCGATGCGGGTAAAACCCTGGTCAAGCACATCCCGGGCGACCTGGTGATCAATACCGACCGCGAGAAACTGGGCATGATACTGAGCAATCTGTTCAGCAATGCGGTCAGTTACAGCCCGAACGATGCCGAAATCGAGATTGCCGCCGAAGTGCGCAACAACAACGTCGTCATCGAGGTGCGTAACGCGTCCATCGACCTCAAGCCCGAAGACGTGGTGCACATGAAGGACCGCTTCTGGCGCAAGCAGAAAGTTCGCGCCGCGAGCGGGCATTCGGGCCTGGGACTGACGCTGGTCGAAGCGCTGGCGCGTATCATGAAACTCGATGTCAGCCTGCGGCTGACAAACTCCATGCGCCCGATTTTCAGTTGCGACTCAATTTCATTACCAAATGTGACACCAACACCCATTTGCTTGCGTTCAAGGCCCGATTCCGCCTCCTTTTCACCAATCGGTTTCACGGTTTCGGTTTCGTCTTTGAGGGCGACGTCGAGGAAAAGGTAGACCTGATCGCTGACCGAGTATTCGAGAGCAATTTCAAATTCATACTCTTCGCTAACCAGCCGATCGACCTTGGGGTCGTCGCCGAGGCTCAGGTTATCGAGTTGGCTGGCCTCCAGGCCGAGGACAAATTCGTAGTAGAGGCCGGGAATATCAGCGGTGGCCGTCGACTGGAAACCCGCGCCGCTGACGAGAATGGCGGCACAGATAACGCGTTGCAAATAGCGCATGGATCGATCCTCAGTTTTTCTTCAGCTTGGCGGGCTAACATCGCCCCTGAAGCTTGAGATTCCCGTTGCAAGGTTCAGACTTCGACCTGGTTCAATCCCTTGTGTCTACGTTTATAGCTGAGGTAATTCACGAAAACTGAAGAAAGAATAACAAACCTGGCGACGCTTGTACAAACGGCAACCGCACAGATTTTATTCGAATCAGGCGGATCCGGAAGCCACGGGCAGGCTTGCCCCGAAGCGCCGGTTACAGCGCTCAGCCGTCGATATCGACCTTGATAAAGTCACCGTCAAGGCTGAGTATGGCTTCAAGTTTTTCGCCGCCGTGTTGAAAATCAACCTCGAAGATTTTCTTCCCCTTGTAGGTTTCTCTTTCGATTTCGGTAATCCTGGCGCCGGGATAGGCTTCCAGAATGATGTCCCGGATCTGGCTTTTTCCTACGGCATGCGCGGACCCGAAGACCAGCGCAAGGCCGACTAGTCCGCAGGTTAGTTTAATCATCATCAGTAGCGCTCCTGCATTACGATTAAGCTCGCCCGCATGATACAACAAACTGGCAACGACGGCAGTCTTGAAACAGCACTGGCCCGCATCGCTCGCAATTGGCTAAATTTCAATACTTACCATGCCACGGGTAGACCAGTTGGGCTCCGTGGTACCGCTATACGGTAGGATTCATAAAACCGTTGCGATATGCCCCTTTACAACTATGCTCCTGAATACTTGATCCGATTACCAACAGAAAATCGACAGCAGCGCGCAGGCGCCAACAAGATTCGATCCGTCATCACACGAGACCCTGACACGTAACAGCCCACATGGATTCATTCGTACTATTCATCATTTTACTGGTTCTGCTGATCATCGGGCTTCCCGTCGTCATGATCGTGTTGCACCTGCGCATGCGCGACAAGGTGACGCGTATGCAAAGCCAGATCGACGGACTTTACAGTCGCATCGAAGTGATGCATGCACAGATCAGTGTGGCCAGCGAGCAGGAAACCGTGCAGGCGCCGCAGGCGGCAGCGCCTTCGACCCCGGACGCAATTAACGACGCCAGCGAACCCGGCGAACCGCAAACCACCGATACGCCCGCGCCTGACGAAGCATCGCCCGCGACCGCCGCTGCCGCGATGCCGCCCCAGGCCGCGAGCGTTGCGCAAAGCGAAGTTCTGCGCAACAAGAACCCGCTGGATCATGTCGAGGATTTGATTCGGCGTGCCGGGCATTCGGTAACCGCCTATTTTACCGATGGCAATGTCTTTGTTCGCATCGGCCTGCTGGTGCTGTTCTTCGGCGTCGCATTCCTGCTCAAGTATGCCGCGGAGAATTCACGTATCCCGCTCGAGTACCGTTTCATGGGTGCGGCCTTCAGTGGTATCGGATTACTGCTCGCCGGCTGGAAGCTGCGTCGCAGCAAGACAGTCTATGGACTGCTACTGCAAGGCGGCGGCATCGGCGTCACCTATATCACCATATTCGCCGCCTTTCGGCTCGCCGGCCTGCTGCCACCGACACTGACCTTTACCCTGCTGGTGCTCTTTTCAGCCTTCACCGTCGCGTTAGCGATCCTGCAGGATTCGAGGGCGCTGGCTATTTACGCGGTGCTGGGCGGATTCCTGGCGCCCCTGCTGGCATCCTCCGACAGCGGTAACTACATCGGCCTGTTCAGCTACTACGGCGTTCTCAATGCCGCTGTTTTCGCGGTCGCCTGGTTTCGCGCCTGGCGTTCGCTCAACCTGCTGGGCTTTGTCTTCACCTTCGGTGTATTCGTTTTGTGGGTGGCCTTCGAGTACCAGAGCCAGCAGTGGCTACCCGCCAGCGGCTTCCTGTTGCTGTTCCTCCTCATGTACAGCCTGATCGGCGTGTTGTACGCGCTGCGTCAACCCGAACATATGACCGGGCTGATCGACGGCAGCCTGGTGTTCGGCACGCCGGTTATCGCTTCGGGGTTGTTGATGGTGATGTTGCGCCACCATGACTACGGCATCGCCGTGGCGTCGGCCGGCATGGGTCTCTACTACATGCTGCTGGCGCGCTACGCGTGGAAGCAGATCGGCGAAGAACTTCGCCTGCTGGCCGAGGCGATGCTCGCGATCGGTGTCGTCTTCGCGACACTGGCGATTCCCTACGCACTCGATGGTCACTGGAGCAGTGCCGCCTGGGCGCTGGAAGCGGCTGGAATACTGTGGGTATCAATTCGGCAGAATCGATTTTACGCGCAGTGCTTTGCGATCGCTCTACAGCTGGCATCCGGCTTACTGTTTTTCCTGCGCAACATCGATGATGTCGGCAATTCAGCCTGGTTCAACCCGGCTTTCCTGGGTGGCGTCTTCATTGCGCTCGGCGCTTTCGTCTCCGCGCGCATGCTCTACCTGCAGGCGCCGGAATTCAAACTGCGCCGCCTGCACATCATGTTTTTCATATGGGCCATGGGCTGGTGGCTGGTTAGCGCACTGGTGCAGATAGATGAATATCTGGATCACCAGGTCAGCGCCTGGCTGGTGCTGTTCGGCGCGACAGCCGCGGCACTGGTTTACCTCGACCGCCTGCGCGAGTGGAACTGGAGGCCAGCCGCAATTAGCGCGGCGCTGCTGCTGCCGGTCCTGATACTGATCGCCCTGTTTTCGCTTTTCGACAACAACCACGTCCTGGTCACGCCTGACCTGTATTTCTGGACCGCCGTGCTGGCGACAAACTACTGGCTCGTCAGCAAGCTCGAAAGCGTCGCCTGGCCGGCCCGGGTGAATACGGCGGCGCATACCGGCCTGGTGATGCTGGCCGTGTTAATCCTGTCCTTCGAACTCGTCTGGATTTTCGAACATCGGCTGGATATCCCGGGCGAAGGCTACTATGCGCTGTTCGCGCTGATACCGTTAATCGCGATGCGCATCGCCCAGCTCGAGGCTTTCCCGGCAATCAAGCGCCTCGGCCCGGCCTTGCAACTGAGTATCGTCGCGGCCCTGTCCGCGTTGTTGGTGATGTCGAACCTGGTCCTCAACCTGACCAACAGTGGCGACCCGGCGCCGCTGATATATCTCCCGTTTATCAACCCGGTAGATCTCACGCAGATCGCGTTCTTCGTGCTCGCTCTCGGCAGTTTGAAAATAATGACGCCCGCCATGAAGATACAGCGCAATCACATCCTCGTCATTCTCGCCGGCCTCGGTTTCATCTGGCTGACCGCGGTGCTGACCCGCAGCATGCATCACTATCTCGGCATCCCCTTCGACCTTTCGCTACTGCTGGATGATACGCGTGTACAAACCGCAATTTCGATCCTGTGGACCCTCATCGGCATGGCCGCGATGCTGTTGGCATCGCGGCGCGCAATTCGTCCGCTGTGGATAGCCGGCGCATCGCTGGTCGCGGTCGTGCTGGTGAAGATGTTCTTCGTCGATCTCGGCGCCAGCGGCACCGTCGAGCGCATCGTCTCTTTCCTCGTGGTCGGCAGCCTGCTGGTGGCCACCGGGTATTTCTCACCGATTCCACAGAGGCAGGCGGAGTCGACCCGGGATGTGTCCACGCATGTCTAGGCTCGCTTCTCTACTGGTACTGCTGTCGATGCTCGGACCGTTGCAGGCAGCTCCGTCACAGCTCGATTATGCCTACCAGGCGCGGCTCGCGGAAAGCGACCAGCCGTTGCAGCGAGTCGCCCTGCCAATTGACGTCGTACTCTCGCTGACGCGTTCCGACCTGGGCGACCTGGCTGTTTTCAACGCAAACGGCAAGCAGCTGGTGCACTCGATCGCGCGCGCAGCCGACTCAAGCCGCGAGCTAAGCCGGCCGCTGGCTTTTCACGAATTCAGCCGTTTTCAGCAACAGCGCAGCAAGACCGTGACCCGGCGTGAACAGACTCTACAACCGGATTCGCTGTCGGAACTGGAAACCACACAGACGGTTCCCGTGCAGTCGCTACGCAAGGATTATCTGGTCGAACTCGCCAGCGACGCAGACATACCCGCTTTCACACTCATCGATCTGGAATGGGCGCACGAACCGGCCGACCAGATACTCGAACTCAAGGTCGAGGTCGGCAACGAACTCGACAGCCTGCGGGTCATCAAACAGCGTAAAAGCCTGACCAATCGTGCATCCGATGATCGCAGCTGGCGCAGCATCGGCGACATCCCATCGGGGTATAAGTACATGCGTCTTAGCCCTGTCGGTGGGATCACCCGCTTCGAGTTGCATCGGGTCAGCGGGATATATCAGCAAAATGAAGCCGCCGCGCGTTTGACGCATCGATTAACGCCGGAAGTTACCGCCGGCGAGGACGGCGACATCTACTCGCTTGCCTTTCCCTCGGCGGTTAACGCCGAATCGATACGCATACTACCGTTCGAAGCGAACAGCGTCGTAAGCGGCGATTTGTACGGGATACGGGGCAACGAAGAAACCCGCAGTCTGATACGCAGGAACTATCGCCAGCACAACATCG
>JAAEPH010000309.1 GCA_024232855.1 Gammaproteobacteria bacterium | reverse complement strand
GTATCAAGAAAACCTGTCCGGCTATTATGCACGTGAGGGCAACGGCGGCAGCCCCGCCCAGGCAGCCGGGAGCAACATTTATATCCGTTTCTTCCCGGATCGCTGGCTGGCTATGCTGTTTCTGCCCTATCCCTACGCGGAAAGCGTCAACAAGGCAGCCATAACCAGGGTATTCGATACCGCCAGGGCGAAAACTTCAAGCAGCGCCTATCTGCGCGGAACCTTTGGCGAGCTCGACGAGAAAGCCACGCTGCACATCGAAAGGTATGGCTACCTGGAGGATCGTATCGTTTTCGAGTGCGGGTCGCTGGCGCCCTGTACCATTAAACTGGGCGATGGCCACCTGGATCTGATAAAGCCCGGCGTTATCAACGAGCATATAATCCGCTACCAGCATGTCGCCATCGATTGACACGCTAATCCGCATCGTCATCCGTGATGAAGCGTAAAATTATTCCGATCGGCAGCCTGGCGCTGTTCGCCTTGCTTCTACTGGTCATGCTGTCGACCTGGTTGCTGATCAAGCCGCCCGCCCCGCCGCCCGAGCTGGAGGGCGTATTGCGCCCCGAGTACCGGTTACTGGCGCCATTTGACCTCGTCGACCATAACCAGCAGCCTTTCAACCGGGAAAACCTGCAGGGCAAATGGAGTTTCGTGTTCTTCGGCTATCTTTCCTGTCCCGATGTCTGCCCCAATACACTGCACGAACTCAATCGCTTCTGGCGTTTGCTAAGTGATGAAACCGGCGAAGACCCGGAAAACCTGCAGATCGTGTTTGTTTCGGTCGATCCACGGCGCGATAGCCCGCACGAGCTCGGCGATTACATCGGGCACTTCAACCGTGAATTCATTGCCGCTACCGCCGAAAAACGGCAAATCGACAACTTCGCGCGGCAGTTCGGAGCGGGTTACGTCATCGAGGAGGAAACAGCTCCCGGGCAATACCAGGTAGCGCATACCAGCGCCATATTCCTGGTCGATCCGCTGGGCAGGTCGGTGGCGACTTTTTCGCAACCCCACTACGCCGCTACCCTGTTATCGCAATACCGGAAGATCACCAGTTACTTTGGCAGCGCAGGCTAGCCGGGCCGAAATCAGGGTTCTTCGCGTGATCGAGGTTTTTTCCACTGCTTGTAAGCCCAGATGAAATAGGCTGTAATCAAGACTAGGTTAATAACGATACCAATGGCAAAGAAACCGATCGGCGCTTCGTGCCCCGGCATGACCGGGCTTGCGTCGGATTGTTCGCTGTGATTGGTCTGTTCAATGTTCACGGCAGTAAAAAAAATTCATGATCGCAAACCAGTTTACGCTACCCGCAGTCGATAGCAACGCCCGCAAGTTAACTACCGGCTGGCTGCTGCTCGGCCTCGCGGCCCTGGTCATTGGTGGCCTGTATACCATCCTGGTCGTATTGTCGCGCACGCCATTCTTCCAGGAGATCATTCCCTGGGTCGATTTTTTCCGCACCGCGCTGGTGGTCCACGTCAACCTGACGGTGCTGGTCTGGTTTCTCGCCTTTGCAGGGGTTTTCTGGAGTTACACTAATTCCGCGCGCTGCCTGGTCTGTGGCTGGACGGCGCTCGCGCTGGCAAGTCTCGGCACGCTGATCATCGTGATTTCCCCGTTTACCGGCGAAAGCCACCCGTTGATGAACAACTATGTGCCAGTACTGCAGAATGCCGTTTTCCTCACCGGCCTCGGCGTGTTTGGCATCGGCTTCCTGGTACTGGTGGCGCGCAGTTGTGTGACCGCCTTCGGCAACGACAACCAGAGCAGCGGCGAAGCCAGTCTTCGCTTTGGACTGTTTGTCGCGGTGGTGATGTCGCTGTTCGCACTGGCGGCATTGCTGTTGTCATATCTCGGCATCGACCCCGGCTTCGAGGGTGTGGCCTACTACGACCGGCTGTTCTGGGGCGGCGGTCATATTATTCAGTTCAGCCATACCCAGCTGATGCTGGTGGCGTGGTTGTGGCTGGCGACCGTGAGCGGCGCGAACCTGCGGATTTCGCCGCGCGTGATACTGTTTCTGTTCATCCTCGGCTTGCTACCGGTGCTCGCGAGCCCGTTTATCTACCTCGCCTTCGCTGTCAGTTCGGGCAACCACCTGTTCTGGCTCCTCCAGTTCATGAAGTCCGGCGGCGCCATCGCCGCGCTACCCATCGGCCTCGCCGCGACCCTGACGATCGTGGAAAAATGGCGCCCCGGCCCCGGGTTCGAAGTTGAAAGAAACGCGCTGCTATTTTCGATTTTGCTGTTCGGCGTGGGCGGCGGCATCGGTTTCATGATCAGCGGCAGCACCGTCACCGTGCCCGCGCACTACCACGGCTCCATCGTCGGCGTCACCATCGCCTTCATGGGTATCAGCTACCACTTGCTGCCACAGCTCGGTTTCAGGAAAGTCAGCGGTCGCATTGCACGCTGGCAACCCGGCATCTACGGCGGCGGCCAGCTGATGCATATCACCGGTCTGGCCTGGTCCGGGGGCTACAACGTCGCGCGTAAGTCTACAGATGCCGAACGCGGCATCGAGCAGGTAGCCGGCATGGGCCTGATGGGATTCGGCGGGCTGGTTTCGATCATCGGCGGCATCACCTTCCTGGTGCTGGTGTATCGCTCGATGAGAGCAGGCGCCAGTAACGCCGGGTTAGCTGGTTGACAGCCGCTTCGACTTTTTCAGTTGTGCTTTGACCACCTTCAGGCGGGTTTCCAGTTTTTTGCGTTTTTGTGCATCGCCCGTGTCCGCCAGCTTTGCCTGGTAGCGCGAGACTTTTCCGCCCAGCAGTTGCTGCAACTCGTTAAGCTTTACGGGTTTGACAGGGTGCCCTTGCTTATGTTTTTTGACAAACTTTTCAGCCTTGCCAATCAGTTTGGAGAACTTCATTATTTCCTCTCTACGGTATGCGCCCGCGATACTCGGCCTGTAGCCGCCCGCTCGGTTCAGGCAGCGGAAGCCTCGTCAATTTCGTCCTCGTCCAGAACCACTTCCTGCGCCGCCTCGGCGACCAGGTCCGAATGCGAAATCAGCAGCGCCTGCGCGGTATCGAGCAGGTGCCGCGCCGTTTCATCGACGTAATTGAAGTCATTCAACAACGAGGTCGCCATCATCGGGGTAATGTGATCGTCTCTCAACACCTCGGTGATGCGCTCATCCAGTTGCCTGTGCGCGAGCTGAATCTCCGCTTTCAGTTCATCCATTTCCAGGATCGCCAGCGCGTGATCATAGTCGCCTTCATTTCGCAGGCGGTGAATTTCCCTGAGTATCATCGAGATCTGGTGGCGCATGCGATTGTATTCGACCCGAATGTGCTCATTGTCCGAAAGCATGTACTTCGTCATATTCTTGCGCAAATGCTTGACGTGTTTTACGCATTCGACAATCTCCAGCGACGCCTTGCGCAAGCGGAACATTTCCTCGGAAAAGATGCTCGGAATGTGCTCCTGCGCATGTGAAATAAAGTCAATTATCGCGCTGTAGAGTATCTTGACCTTACTTTCATAGAGTTCATCGAGATCGAATTCGTGAACCTCCCGGTCATCGTCGATAGTTTTTTCAAGGTCGGGAGATTCCAGTATCTCGGTGCGATGCAGGTTTATGCCATGCGCCATGATCTCGAAGGCCGAGTCGAACAGGTGCCAGACTTCTTTCTTGAGCGATTTGAGCACGGTTTCCGGAAATTCGTATGCAGCTTCGCTCAGGTACCTCGGCTCGGCCAGGTCTAGCGCCTTTTCCGGAAACACCTTGAACAGGTAATCCGCGAGACGATGAATCAACGGCACCATGACCAGCACACCGGTGACGTTGAACAGGGTATGGAATACGGCCAGTTTCATGGTGTAGTTATCGTCGGCGATGCCCACCCGCACGCTGACCCAATCCACCGCCCACACGAACTGGCTGATGAAAACAATCGCGATCAAACCCGTGGCCAGATTAAAAACCAGGTGCGCGCCGGCCAGGCGTTTACCCTGAACATTTGCGCTGAGCGAACCGATAATCGCCGTGATGGTAGTGCCCACGTTGGCGCCGATGGCGAGCGCTAACGCGTTTTCATAGGTAATCTGGGAGGCCGCCAGCGCGGTCAGAATCAACACCAGCGTCGCGTGACTGGATTGCATGACGACGGTTGCAGCCGCGCCGATTGCGGCAAACAGGAATAACCCGGGATATCCCCCGACGGCAAGCGAAGCCAGGTCGAAACTGTCCTTGAAGGCTTCGAAGCCTTCCTTCATGTAGTGAATACCGAGAAACAGGAAGCCGAGTCCAGCCAGTACCGAACCGATGCCCTTGAGGTACTTCGACTTCTGGAAAGACAGGACGATGCCGAACACGAGCATCGGCATGGCATAGGCCGATATTTTTACCTTCAAACCAAAAGCCGCCACCAGCCATGCGCCGGTGGTGGTGCCGATATTGGCGCCGAAAATAATGCCGATACCGGCCACCAGCGTTACCAGCCCGGCGCTGATAAATGAAATGGTAATGACCGAAACCAGCGAGCTCGATTGCATGATGGTGGTCGAGATGACACCGAATAGCAGGCTCTTCCAGGTCTTGTCGGTGGTCTTCTGTAGCAGCTTTTCCAGCACGCCGCCGGTAAACGCCTTGAAACCCTCCTCAAGGAACAGCATGCCGAACAGAAAAATCGAAACCCCCGCGGCGATTTCCTTGAAATCGGGACTCACCCAGAAGCCGTAGCCGAGAATGATCAGAATGCTCGGGAGTAATATTTTTTTCAGCATCACAATCTCCTCTCTATATCTTTACGGTTCTTGGCAACCCGCTCTCACCCTGGAGGGTTTCGCGTGGCGTTTTAGTTATCAGGCTTCGTTATAACGCCAGGCAGTGCCGACTACTCTATCACAATCCCGAACTCTTTTCCGGAGCCCTTATTTCAGGGCATTTTGGCTAACCGGGATGCCCGCCGTGGTTGACATTTATCAAATACAAAAAGGCGATGCAAATCAATAATGACAACCGTTATCGTGACATCGCCAACGCTGTTGGGCTTTCGGCGGAATACCTTCATCACCTCAGGCACAGCGACAGGAACACTCTATGTCAACGACAGGCTTTGTATCACTGGTTGGATCCGGTCCCGGGGATCCTGAACTGATGACTTTGAAAGCGGTTCGTTTGCTGCAGCAGGCCGATGTAGTGGTTTTCGACCGGCTCGTCAGCCCTGAAATACTGAACCTGATTCCGCACGGTGTCGGCCAGATTTCAGTGGGGAAATCACCCGGAAAACACTGTGTGCCACAGAATCAGATCAACGAGATCATCGTCAGCCTTGCACTCGCGGGCCGACGCCTGGTGCGTCTCAAGGGCGGTGATCCGTACATTTTCGGCCGTGGCGGCGAAGAAGCCCTGGAGTTACGCCGGCATGGCATCCCTTTCGAAGTCGTACCGGGCGTGACCGCTGCCGCGGGCTGCAGCAGTTACAGCGGCATTCCGCTGACGCATCGCGGACTCAATCACGGCGTACGTTTCATTACCGGGCATCAGCAAGACAATGAAGACCTGTCCATCGACTGGAGCAAGGTCGCCGATCCCGATTGCACCCTGGTCATCTACATGGGACTGGGCAACCTTGAATCGATCTGCAGCGAGCTGATACGCGCCGGTCTACCCGCCAGCACCCCGGCGGCGGCGATTCACGACGGCAGCACGCCGCGCCAGCAGAAAGTGGTCGCAAGCCTCGCCGATCTGGCCATTGCGGTCGCCCGCGCCGAGCTGAAATCACCGGTCACCACGATTGTCGGCAACGTGGTCAGCCTCAGCGACGACCTTGACTGGTTTATGCCCAACAGCCGGCATGACGAGAGGGTCAACCGCTATGACTCGCTTAATCTGGCTCGCGCTTAGTTTTCTGCTTGCATTGCCGCTGGCGGCCGGCGAAGCGTTACCCGGAGACCGGCAGCAGGAACTGCGCAACCTTTTGGTTCAGGACTGTGGCTCCTGCCACGGGCTCACCATGCGCGGCGGTCTCGGCCCGGCTTTGCTGCCCGAGACCCTGCAAGGAAAGCCCCGCGATTATCTCACCAGCGTGATCCTCGAAGGCCGACCCGGCACCGCCATGCCGGGCTGGCGCCCGCTGCTATCGGCCGACGAAGCGCGCTGGATGGCCGACAGGTTGCTACAGGGTGACTTGAATCAGGAAGGACGGCAATGAAGCGGTTCGCTGTCTACATGCTGCTGGTCCTGCTCGCGGGATCGGGCCCGGCCGCGGCGCTACGCGGTAGCGGAGACCTCGGTCTCGTCATCGAACGCGCCGACAGCAGCATTCAGATCATCGAAACCAGCGGCAACACCAGCATCGGCCGGGTCGATCAGCTAGGCGACCTCTCGCATGCTTCGGCCGTGTATTCGCGCGATGCGCGCTACGCCTATATCTTTGGCCGCGACGGGGGCCTGAGCAAGGTTGATATCCTCAGCGGCAAGCTGGTTCAACGCAAGTTGCAGTCAGGCAACAGCATCGGCGGCGCGATTTCACAGGATGGCCGCCTGGTCGCCGTTTCCAATTATAAACCGGGCGGCGTCAAGGTTTTTGACGCCGATACGCTCGAGCTGGTCGCCGACATTCCCGCGACTTTCGGCAATGCGCAACAACGCTCCAAGGTTATCGGACTGGTGGACGCGCCCGGACACAAGTTTGTGTTTGCGCTTTGGGACGCCGATGAAATCTGGGTACTGGACATGTCCGATCCGGCTAATCCCGACATCACCCGGTTCAAGGGGATCGGCCGTAATCCCTACGACGCGCTGATTACCCCCGACGGCCGCTACTACATTGCCGGACTGTTCGGCGAAGACGGCATGGCGCTGCTGGACTTGTGGAATCTACCGGCAGGGGTGCAACGCATACTGCCGCAATACGGCAAGGGCGAAGCGAAACTACCGGTTTACAAGATGCCTCACCTGGAGGGTTGGGCGGTGGCCGGCGACCTCGCCTTCGTGCCCGCGGTCGGGCGCCACGAAGTGCTGGTGATCAATATGCGCAACTGGCAGCAGGCAGGCCGAATCGAAGTACAGGGACAACCGATTTTCGTCATGGCGCGCCCCGATGGCCGCCAGGTGTGGGTCAATTTCGCCCTGCCCGACAATGACACCATCCAGGTGATCGACACACAGTCGCTAGCGGTAATAAAGCAACTTCGTCCCGGCAAGGGCGTCCTGCACATGGAGTTCGAACCTCGCGGCGAGGAAGTCTGGTTGTCGGTGCGCGATGAAAATCGTGTCGAAATCTATGACACCGCGAATTTCGAGCTTAAGTCATCGATGCCGGCGAACAAACCGAGCGGTATATTCTTTAGTGCGCGTGCGCACCGAATCGGGCTATGAGACAGTTTTCAAAACTCGAGCAACGCATACTGAACGAGTTTCAGCATGGCCTGCCGCTGACCCCGGAACCCTATGCCGATATCGCGCGGCAACTGGGTGTCTACGAAACCACGGTACTGGAGACCCTGAAGCGTCTGCAAACCGAAGGCGTTGTCAGCCGCGTCGGCGCGGTGTTTCGGCCCAACCGCATTGGCGCCAGTACGCTGGCGGCGATGTCAATACCCGAGACGGAACTCGAGAATGTTGCCGAAATTGTCAGCAGCTTCGCCGAGGTCAATCACAACTACGAGCGCGAGCATCATTTTAACCTGTGGTTTGTAGTCGTGGCCGATGACGAGAAGCAGCTGCAGGACGTACTGGCGGAGATAGAGGGTTACTGCGGCTACCCATTGCTCGATCTACCGTTGTTGAACGAGTATTTCATCGACCTGGGGTTTGACCTGAAATGGACATGACCCTGAATCCAGGCCTGAAAAAGGCCCTGATCGAAGTGCTCAGCGAGGGACTGCCGCTAGTCAAGAGACCCTACGCGGAGATTGCCACGCGCCTTAATTGCAGCGAGGCCGAGGTCATCGACGGCATCACGGAAATCACCGCGCGCGGGGACCTGAAACGCTTCGGCGTCGTCGTGCGCCATCGCAAACTGGGTTACCGAGCTAACGGCATGGTGGTCTGGGACGTCCCCGACGCTCGTGCCGCCGAGTTGGGACACTGTATCGGGCAATACTCGTTCGTCACCCTGTGCTACCAGCGGCCACGACGACTGCCCGAGTGGCGTTATAATCTTTTCAGCATGATTCACGGGCAGGATCGCGAAGCGGTCGTCGACCAGGTTGCATTCATCGTCAAGCAATGCGGCCTGCAGGGCATCGAACACGAAATTCTGTTCAGCAAGCGCTGCTTCAAACAACGCGGCGCATGCTATCCGCGCAGCGCGGAACTGCAGCCGCCCAGGCTGGCCATCTAATGAATGAACTGAAACGCCAGTTCATCAATCGTTACCAGGGTGGTTTCCCGCTCGTTGAGGATCCGTTTACGCCGGTCGCCGCCGAGTTCGGCATGGACCGCGACGAATTGATCGAATTGCTCCAGGGTTTGCTCGACGATGGCCTGCTGAGCCGCTTCGGCCCCCTCTACGACGCCTCCAGCATGGGCGGCAGCATCACCCTGGCGGCGTTGTCGGTGCCACGGGAGAGCTACGAGGAAGTGACCGGGCTGGTGAACGCCATGCCCGAGGTTGCGCACAATTATCAACGCGAACACACCCTCAACATGTGGTTCGTGATCGCAACCGAAACGCCCGAACTACTGCAGCAGGCGCTCGATCGCATAGAGCAGGCAACCGGCCTGCCCGTGTACAACTTCCCCAAGCTGCAGACTTTTTACCTGGGACTGTGGCTGTGCCTCGACCAGGACGGCGGCGTCAGCACCGAGCCGGTCGCCGGTCCGCTTAAACAGGGTGGCATGATAATCGATGAACTCGACCGCAAAATTGTACAGTTCACGCAGGCGGGCATACCCCTGCAGGCCGCGCCTTACGGTAAAATTGCAAAAGCTTGCGACTGTGACCCGCAAACCGTGATGCAGCGCATGCAGCGCATGCTCGACTGCGGCGTCATCCGCCGTATCGGCGCCATCCCCAATCACTACCGCCTCGGGCTTCACGCCAACGGCATGTCGGTCTGGGACGTCGACGATGCACGCCTGCTCGAGCTGGGCGCCCGCATCGGCCGCCTCGAATTCGTCAGCCACTGCTACCAGAGACCACGCCATTTGCCCTTGTGGCCCTACAACCTGTTCGCGATGATACACGGTCACGATCGCGACGAAGTCATGCTAAAGCAACAGGAAGTCACTGACCTGCTCGGTTCCAGCTGCCGGCAGCACGACGTGATCTTCAGCACTCGCATTCTCAAAAAGACCGGGTTGAGGTTAGTTGCCTGATGTTTCGTATAAGCCGATACCTGCATGCCCTCGAACGCGGGCAAAGCGTTAGCCCCAAGCCAAAATCGGTCATGCTCGGCAGTGGGCCGGTGGTAATCTGGAACCTGATCCGGCGCTGCAACCTGGCCTGCAAACACTGCTACGCCACCTCGGCGGACATCGACTTCGAGGGCGAACTCGGCACCGACGAGATATTTGCGGTGATGGACGATCTGAAGGCGTTCGGCGTTTCGGTACTGATCCTGTCCGGCGGCGAACCGCTGCTGCGTCCGGACATCTTCGAGATATCACATCGCGCCAGGGACATGGGATTTTACGTCGGACTTTCCACTAACGGCACCCTCATCGACGACAGCAATATCGCCGCAATCGAGCGCGTCGGTTACGACTACGTGGGCGTCAGCCTCGATGGTATGCGCGCTACCCATGACCGTTTTCGGCGTAAGCAAGGCGCATTTGATGAATCCATCAACGGTATCCGCCTGTGCCGCGAAGCCGGTATCAAAATCGGCCTGCGCTTCACCCTGACCCAGGATAATGCCGAGGAATTGCCTCAGCTGCTGCAGTTGATGCGCGATGAGGATATCGACAAGTTTTACCTGTCGCACCTGAACTACGCGGGACGCGGTAACCGCAATCGCGCCAGCGATCTGCACCATCAGATGACGCGCGCCGCAATGGACCTGATGTTCGAGACTTGCTGGCAGGACGTCAAGACGGGAATCAGGCGCGAGTTCGTCACCGGCAACAACGATGCCGACGGGGTCTACCTGCTGCAGTGGGCGCGGCAACACATTCCCGGACACGTCGACGCCCTGCACCGCCAGCTAATACGCTGGGGCGGCAATTCTTCCGGCGTCAACATCGCCAACATCGACAACCTCGGCACCGTGCACCCGGACACCATGTGGTGGGACTACAGCATCGGCAACGTCAGGGAACGCCCTTTTTCCGAGATCTGGCAGGATACGACGGACCCGTTGATGGCGGGGCTGAAAGCCGCCCGCAGACCGCTCGAGGGACGCTGTGCAAGCTGCAAACAGCTGGCGATATGCGGCGGCAACTCGCGCACACGCGCCTGGCAGTTAACCGGTAACCCCTGGGCCGAAGATCCGGGCTGCTATCTCAGCGACGAAGAAATAGGGGTCGTCGACATGCCCGAACGCGTCGAGTTGACGCCCTACCGCAAACACCAGGAGGCGGGCAAGGAATTGCGTTCCTGAAAATACGGGTGAAAATACGGGTGAAAATACGGGGACAGTATACCTATTTCATGTAACTGTCCCGGTTCTTAAAGCTTTCACGAAATAGGTATACTGTCCCCCTATTTTGCTATTTTGTGCAGATACCAGTCATGGCATCGCGGTCGTGAATGGTGACATTGCGCCCCTCGATAGTGACAATTTCACGCTCGTGCAGGCCCTTCAGGATGCGAGAAAAGGTTTCGGGCTTGACCGACAGACGCGATGCAATCACGCTCTTGGCAACCTTGAGTTGAAAGCTGGAATGGTCCGGCGGTGCATGGTTGAGCAGGTAGGCGACGGTACGCACGGTGCCGGTGTCCAGGCTCAGGGCATCGATTTCACGGATAAGGCCGCGCAATCGAAAACTCATGCTACCGAGCAACAGGAAACAGGTGTCGACCGATTCACGCAGCATCGACTTGAAATCATTGCAGTTGATACCGATGACCCGGCTGGAGGTGAGCGCGGTTGCGGTCACCGGGTAATGCGGCTGGTCCATGAACATCAGCGCCTCGGCGAAGGTTGAATTCGCCTCCATTATTTCAACGACTTTTTCCTTGCCCTCGGGCGACACCCGAAACAACTTGATACGACCTGACAGCACCAGGTAAAAACTGGAGGCATTGTCGCCCTGGAAAAACAGTGACTCGCCTTCGAGCATGTCGGTTATGTGGGATTGGCGGCGCACTCGCTCCATCTGCGCATCGCCCAGCTCCGAAAACAGGTGCGATGTTGCCAGTGCTTCACGTATGCCTTGTGCTTCCAACATTGACCCTCAAACGTCTTGCCTAAAGAGCATGATATTGACATGAAACCAGTTGATCTGCATCGATTTTTCGAGTTCTAGTCCGCATCTCTCACCGTTTTTCGTCGCGAGGGCGCGTGGTGAGATAGGCGGGCTAGCGCAGCAGCTCTTGCCGGATCGCTTCGAGCTTGAGCGCATGGTTACTGAAAATCCAGTCGACACCACGGTTTACCTCGCGATAGAAGCAACGCCTCGATGCGGCGAAACCGGTACCCAGTTTCTGCCCCTGCCGATGGTGTCGACGAATAACCGATTGACCCAGAAGCAGGTATTGAGCGCTAATTCCGTCGAACTCACGCTCCAGCGCGGCAACGCTGAACCTGCCGAGATTAAACTCGGCCACCGGCACACAGGCCCGTTTACCGGCAAACTCAACCATCTCGAACAACTCCAGCTGCAGCGCGAGAAAATGATAATCAGCACCCGCTTCGAGCCTTGCGAAAATCTCGCGTAAGCGCCCGGCGCGTTCAACGAGGGCGCCCAGTTCATCGCGTTTCAGCTCCACCATCAAGTGCTGGCGCCCACCGAATCGTTCGACCACTTCGCGTAACGTCGGAATTTCGGGGATTCGCTGTTGCAGCTCCTGCAAACTCACTTCGGCAATCACCAGGTCGACGCCAAACACGCGCCGTGCATCGGCATCGTGTATGACCACCGGCTGCAGGTCCCGGGTCCAGCGCACATCGAACTCGAGCCCCCAACACCCGGCCGCGGCCACCGGCGTAAACGCCGCCAGCGTATTTTCAAGTATGCGGCGGTTATCGTGTTCACCTCGATGCGAAATAATCTTGCTGTCCAGCAGCGCCTGCCGCGCGGGGCGCCGGCGCGGCATGACCATGAAACAGAAGTCGAAGAGTCCCATCAACGCCCGCTCCAGGTAATATCGAACAGACATCGCTATAGCCAGTCCTTGCCAGGGCAGGGAACCGGGTAGCTCAGCGCTACCGGTTCGGCAGCCCACTCGCGGCGTTTGTCGTAACAGGTGATTTTACCCCTCCCACCCATCCAGAAAAGCTGCGGATCGAGAAAGCGCACGGCAACCCTCTGTTCGGAGAGGTGGAAGTAACGCGTCTGGATTCGATAACCGGCTGCGGTTGCGGCGTGGTCGATCACCACCTGGCGGCCGTAGAGAACCGAGGCCTGCACGCGACTCACCACGCCGCCGGCGGCGGCGAGCACCGGGGTACGGGACGGCACCAGGATATCGAATCCCTTGTGTTCATTGTTCAACCTAGGAAACGCCCTGGGGAAGGAAGCGCTGACTGATAGAAGGCGCATTCGGCGGGAGTTCGATAACGGTAGCCGAGGCCTCATCGAGCCTGGACGAGACAACCCCCCCATAGCCATATTTACCGTAAATACCGCAACCCGTCATCGACAGGCCGATCAGCACCACTATCACATTACCCATCATCTGTTTCAGCATCGGGCAACTCTAAATCAATCCTGCCTATATTGAAATATCGAAGGGGGGGGGGGGCCACCCATTAGGATCAAGCGGTTGAACAACCACTTGATCCTAACGGGTTATTTACATGGATGTAATGTACAGCGTTTTTGCAGGAGCGGAATAACAGTGCGTAACCCGCCTGAAAAAAATCTCTTGTGGATTCAAAGAACAAGCGAGGGCCCGTCATCCTGGTGAGATATGCGGGCTAGTGTTCACAATGTGATGGAATCATCGCTCGAGTATGGCAACGCACCGATCTAACCGGTCTTGGTGACATCAGGCGTCTTTCAGCAGTAACACCGAGGACCTTGACCAGCCAATCGTAATATCGCGACTTCCATGGGCGACATTCGATGCCGCTCCATCCTGGTTCTGGATGGAAACCACGAGCGCTTGCTCCGATCCATCCAGCGTCACGTAAACCTGAGCGCTATTGCCGAAATAGGCGGTATTACTCATCACGCCGCTGACGCTTCCATCGATATCCTCGCTGGTTTGCGAATTGACGATCTTCAGGTTTTCCGGGCGCAGCGCAACGGATATTTTCTCTCCATCCGAAAATTCCTGCGCCCCGACACCGGCGCGTATCCGACCAAGATCCCGGGTATCGACAATGTAACTATCGCCGTCGCGCGCATGAACGCTGCCGTCAAAAACATTCATGGTGCCGAGGAATTCGGCGACAAACCGGGTTTGCGGGCGCTCGTACAGGTCGTCCGGCGAACCCACCTCCAGCACTTTCCCGGCGCTCATCACGGCGATACGGTCCGACATGGTAAGCGCTTCTTCCTGGTCATGCGTGACGAAAACGAAAGTGACGCCGACAATTTTCTGTAACTGGCGCAGTTCGAGCTGCATTTGTTCTCGCAGGCTTTTATCGAGCGCGCCTAGCGGTTCGTCCAGCAGGAGCACCTTCGGGTTCTTGACCAGCGCTCTTGCGAGCGCGACTCGCTGACGCTGGCCGCCGGATAGTTCCTCTGGTTTGCGCTCCCCGAATTCTTTCATTTTGATCAGTGAAAGGGCGTTGTTCACGCGCGTCTTCAATTCATCGCCGGCGAGACGGTCCTTGCGCAGACCAAACGCGATATTCTGAAAAACGTTCAGGTGCGGAAAGATCGCGTAATTTTGAAACACCATATTCACGGGACGCCGGTAAGGCGCCACGCCCGACATCTGCTCGCCATCGATAAAAATTTCACCCCGGGTCGGTATTTCAAAACCGGCCAACATCCGCAACAAGGTGGTTTTACCGCAACCGGAGGGACCGAGGAGCGCGAAAAATTCACCCCGGTTGATCTCCACGTCGATATCGTCGACCGCGACGATCGAGCCGAAGTGCTTGGACACATCCTGGATGGAAATAAAAGAAGAGGCAGGCATGTTATATGACTTTTCCAGTGGATCGGGTGGAGCCCTTGCGGCGCAGCAGTTCGGCGACGACCACGATAAAAACCGTGACCACGAGGATGGCTGAGCCCAGGGCGAGAACCGAAGGCAGCTTTACCGGAAAGCGAAGCTGACTCCAAATAAAAATGGGCAGGGTGGAGGCGTCTCCGGTGAGGAAAAAAGCCAACAGGAATTCATCGAACGAAATCGTGAACGTCAACAGCAGGCTTGCGACAATGCCCGGCATGTTGATGGGAAAGGTGACCCGCCAGAACACAATCCACGGGGTTTCGCCAAGGTCGAGAGCGGCCTCCTCGAGGCTGCGATCGAAACTTTCCAGGCGTGACAGCAGCACGAACAGGGAAAAAGGCACGCAGATCAGTACGTGCCCGACGCCAACCGTGAACAGTGAAAGATTGATCCCGTAGTTTTTGAAGGTGATCAAAAGCGCAATCCCGAGGATAAGAAAAGGGGTAACGAGGGGTAGCGTAAACATGCCCGTCAATGCCCTGGCCCCGTACAGCGGGTACGAGGTCAACGCCTTTGCCCCCATCATGCCCAGGATGGTACTGATCAGGGATACCGGAACGGCCACGGCAATACTGTTCCAAAGGGCTTTGTGCATGCCGGGCTGGGACACCATTTCCGCCCACCATTGAAAGGTGAAACCACTCATCGGAAAGGCGACGTATATTCCGTCATTGAAGGAAAAAATCGGTAACAGCAAAATCGGAAGATAAATGAAGATCAGGTAAACAACCGTATAGCCTCGCAACCAGCCGATATTGAATTTCCCCGGCGGTCCGCTCATACCATCAGTCTCCTGGCCCGGTCGATACCGTACAGGTACAGGCACACTACCAGGGTAACCGTAACCATCGAAATGACCGAAATCGCCGCTCCCAGCGGCCAGTTATCCAGTCGTCCGAAGGCGGCCTGAATCAGGTTCCCGATCATCAGGCCTTTCGGCCCACCGACCAGTTTTGGCGTAACGTAGTCTCCGACAGTGGGAATAAAGACCAGTAACAAAGCCGCAACGACACCCGGCATTGACAACGGCAAGGTCACCCGCATAAAAGTACGAAACCTGTTTTCACCCAGATCGTAGGCCGCTTCTATCAGCGACTTGTCGATCTTCTGCAACGACACGTAGATCGGCAGGATCGCAAACGCCGCCCAGGCATGCGCCAGGGTCAATACGACCGCGTTAGTGTTGTAGAGTATGTAATCCAGCGGTTGTTTAATCAGTTCCAGCCACATCAACCCGGAATTGACGACGCCATTGTATCCCAGCACCAATTTCCACGAAAACACACGAAGCAGGTAACTCGTCCAGAACGGCAGGGTAATCATGATCAGCCAGAGCATCTTGTTTTGCTGTACATGAAAGGCGATGAAATAGGCCGCCGGATAGGCCAGAAGCACCGTTGCGCAGGCGACCATGGTCGAAATCAAAATGGAACGGCCGAGCGAATTGACGTAGTGCGATTTTTCGAAGAAGAACTCGTAGTTGGCCAGGCTAAATGCCCATTCGTCGTTACTACCGGTTTCAACCGTAAAACTGATTCCCACCAATAGCAGGAGTGGCGATATCAAGGCCAGGACCATCAGCAGGACGGCCGGTGATACCAGGGCGTATCCCTTCAACAGGGGAAATCGCGTCCATAGGCTCATCGACCGTGACGCCGATTTTTGCGCTGGCCGACTGTCCTGTTTTCCTGTCATCGCTGACATAGCCTGGTGTTTGATATTTTCATAGTAGCGCGTGCGTCCAGCCTGACACCGATTGTCGCGCGCCCGGACAACCGGGCGTTACCGCGCATTCGATGCTTCATACCGCTATCGCCGATACTGGCGACTGGCGTTGACGTATGTTCACTTTGCTTCTCGCGCGTCGGCGCGTAATTATGTTTTCAACCAGGAAAAGCTGCTACAGTTGCCGGGCAGCACAATCCGACGAGCACACCATTCGCTTTATGGTGCGGGAAATATTCCGGGAAATGGCGGGCCTGAAGTTATTTTGCCATTCCCGGCCAACGATGGTAATACTACAGGCTATCGAATGGTAATAAAAAAAATGTCGCACACACAAACATAAAAACCCGGGTTGTGGTCGGGATGTAACCGAAAAACAACCCTCGTTAAATCCGGGCAATCAAAAATCATATATAACCGATAGCCCAACAACCGGGAGAATATCATGAGCAAACATTTGAACAAGGGCCGCCGTAAAATCCTGAAGTCGCTTGCCGCGCTTGGGGTGACTTATTCCGTATTACCCTTGATTTCGGGTAAGGCCCACGCATCTGGTGAAGTGCACTACCACACGTGGTCCGGCTACGACGCACCCGATTTGATGAAGTCTTACATAGACAAGTATGGCGGCATGCCCGAAGTCAGTCATATCGCGACCGAAGAAGAATCGTTCGTCAAGATGAAAACAGGATGGTCGCCGGACCTGATCCATCCCGGTAACTACAACGTCCGCCGCTTCAAGGACGCCGGATTGCTCAAGCCGATAGACACGTCGCGCCTGAAAAACTTCAACGATATCATCGAAAGCGTCCGCTCGGATGACTCCTGTGTCTATGATGGGCAGCAGTACATGGTGCCAACCGAGTACGGCAACAGCTCCGTCATCTATCGTAAAGACCTGGTAGATGCAAAATACGTGGACAACCCGACCTGGGGAATATTGTACGACGAAAAGTATGCGGGACGGCTGTCGCAATATGAAACCTCGGCCGCCGTGGTTCAATGTGCCGCGCTGGTTCTTGGATACAATAATATCTATGACCTGAGCGACGAACAGCTGGCCGAAGTCAAGAAGCTCGCTTCAAAACAGCGTGACTTGCTGCGCATGTACTGGTCGGACGCCACCCAACTCGAGCAGGCCATTGCGACGGGTGAAGTTGTCGCCGCCTACGGCTGGAACGCCTCGCTCGTGAACCTGAAAAAACAGGGCCTGGACGTTGGCATGATGGTTCCGAAAGAGCGTATGTTCACCTGGATTGCCGGTTTTACCATGCACAAAAATGTCAATAATGAAGCCGCTGCCTACGACCTGATCGATGCCTGGAGTTCCCCCGAATCAGGCGCCTGGCTGATGGAGAACTACGGCTACGGATCGACCAACAAAAAGGCTTATGAACAGGCTGACAAGGCCGTTCTGGAAAACCTGGGTATTTCCGATCCGCAAGCCGTTCTGGACGCTAGCCTGTTCTTCAAGTCACTCGACCCGGCAATCGACAAGAAATACCAGAGCCTGTTTACGGACGTTCAGGCCGGGGGTTAAGCCCGCCGGCGGGAAACCTTTCGGATAGCCGCCAGGGCGGCCCCGATTTTTGACCTTGTGCATACGAGAACTAGCTGGCGGCAAGCCGTGCCATGAGCGATCTGGATCTTTGTTACATGCCGGGATTCTTGCTGCAGCAGCAGTTCAAGGCCCGCAAACTATCGCCGGTCGAGTTACTCGAAGCGCAGATTCGGCGAGCCGAGTCGGTGAATTCCAGGATTAATGCCTACACCGATACCTATTATGAGGAGGCCATGGAGCAGGCACGGCTCGCCGAAAAGGCCTTTGCCAGGAAGAGAGGCTCCGTTCGCCCCCTCGAGGGCCTGACACTCGCCATCAAGGATAACCAGGCGCTTGCAGGCAAACGCACGACCCAGGGCTCTCTGGTTTACAAGGACGAAATCGAAACAGAAAACAGCCCTACCAGCCAGCGCTTGCTGGACGCCGGAGCCATTGTGGTTGCCAAAACGACCACACCGGAATTCTGCAGTGCCGGTGTTACTTACAGCAAGCTGTTCGGGGTAACGGCTACACCCTGGAATCCGGCCTACACTTCGGGTGGTTCGTCTGGCGGCTCGGCGGCCAGTCTCGGGGCGGGTATGGTCACCCTCGCAACCGGTTCCGATATCGCCGGATCGATACGTGTTCCCGCCGCCTGCTGTGGTGTAGTCGGGTATAAACCCCCATACGGCCGCATTCCCGGTAATCCACCTTTTAACCTGGACTACTATTGCCAAACCGGGCCATTGGCCAGAAGCGTGGGAGACTGCGCAGTGATGACCAATGTGATGTCGGGTGCGCATTCAAGTGACATCGCATCCCTGCGCGAAACCATTGACCTGCCCCTGGAATACGCGGATATCAAGGGCTGGCGGGTGGCCTACTCGGTTGATTTGGGAGCGTTTAACGTAGCACCTGAAGTAAAACAAAACCTGATGAAGACGGTGCGCCTGCTCGGAGACCTCGGGGTCGAAACCGAAGAGGTAGATCTGGGCTGGGGTGAAGAAGTTACCAACGCGGCGATAACCTACCTGGATCATCTTTTTGGGCGTTCCCTGGCGCGAAGCTACGAACAGCATGGCGATATCCTGTGCGACTACAATATTTTTTACGCAAAACGCGCAGGCAAATCGGATACCGAAGCCTTTCTCTCCACCTACGAAGTAGCAAACGAGATGTATCGAGGCATCGGACCGGTGCTGGAAAATTTTCACGGGTTTATTTGCCCCACCGTCGCTACCCACGAGGTGTCGGCCGAGGCGAAGCCATGGGAAACCATTCGCGTAAACGGGAAAGACATGGTCACCGATTTCGATTGGGTAATGGCGCACCCGTTTAACATGCTAAGCCGGCTTCCCGTCATTGCTATCCCCAGCGGCATCGCGGGCAACGGTTTACCAACCAGCATTCAAATCGTTAGCCGCAGCTACGATGATCACAGGGCATTCCAGCTGGCAAGAGCAATCGAGATGGCCTCGCCCTGGCTGGACTGCGACCACAGAAGGCCACTCGCAAGCTGCAACTAGCCCGCATATCTCACCAGGGGGCGGGATCGGATCAACCGGGCCAAGCGCATTGACCCGTTCGGACAGTTCCCTTGCGATTTCGATCAGTTCATTGATCCGAGTGGCATTCATTTCCAGGTGACCTTCATACCCCGCTCGATTTCTGAGTTTGTGACATTGATCAAGCACTCGCCATATTTCATTCTCCAGTCCGATTTTATGCTTGAGACATTGAACCTAGAAAACGCAGTAGGATCACGAAAGTCTGCACAAGCGATTGATTCATTTAGCTATATGAAAAAAGTGCTTATCACCAATAGGGTGACAACGCATTTTTTCATTACGCTATGTGAACAACCACCGGCTAAAGCCGGTGGCTTCCTGTTACGGCTGAAAGCCGGATCGATCGGCCATTCGGCCGATTAAACCACCTGGAAATTATCATCTGGCTCCGGGGGTTTCTGGGT
>JAAEPH010000308.1 GCA_024232855.1 Gammaproteobacteria bacterium | reverse complement strand
GAATCGCGCAGGACTATACTGAACACTAATTATCAATTATATCAATGACTTAACGGTAACTTTGGATGTTACTGGACGTTACTGGAAGAGTGATTGGTGCCCAGGGGCGGAATCGAACCACCGACACGAGGATTTTCAGAAGAATCGGTAACTTATAATTCTTTATTTATCAACAGCTTATGGGGCGTCCGTTGCGCTCAAATGCACTACCAAGCATAACAATGCATAACTAATACCCGCAAAACTCCGTACGAGTAACAGCTGGAACAGAAGGTGGTATCTAAATTTTTAGTACTTGAAAAGAGCTTAACTATCAGCAAGGTGAATCCTTAGTTCGATTCCACCCCTTGAAACGAGCCGTGCCGACACAAAGGATTTCCTTGAAAGTTTACACTCAGTAAAAAAGATGAGCGGCTGATAACCACCCATAACGCACTCTCATGGGCCAGATTAATTCAATGATGCTGGACCTTAAGAATCTGCCCTGACTACTCGTCGAATTCAAAACGTATAGATAATCCGTCTTGCTCGGTTCCGTATTCCACATCGTAATTGAAACGGGATTCCCAATGTGGATTTTGCCACCACTGGTTAAATTTGCTCGGCACGTTGAATGAAAGCAATGGCTTTTCGCTATTGCTAAACTCGATCACGCGCGCGATGGCTTCCGCATCGGGATGTTTGAAACGCGTACCGTCGGAAGAAATTAACCAGCATTCGCAATCGACCATTTTGATCAATTCAATGTGCACGTTTTTTTTACTACCGTGATGCGGCAACTTAAATAAATCTAGGTGCAGCCGGTTATCGGGGCTTACCGCGTTGATGCCGTCAATCAGGTCGTCTGAAAACGCATCGCCGGACAATAGCAGCTTACGTTCCTTATACTCGAGTAATAGTGCGATGCTGCTGCCATTCGCTTCGCTTGCGTCCAAGCTATTGTCCTTTTCGGCCAACTTCTTGAGATCGTCATCGTTTTCCAGCAGTGGCGGGTCGTCCGAACCCAAAGCTTCGAGCCCGGGAGAGAGGTTGTTAATCTCCAACCTGCCCTTGTCGATTGCTTCACGAACGTCATCCTGCCACTTATCCACAAATTTGCTCAGGCGCTCAGGCGTCGGACCCAATACGCTAAGCTGTAAACCATCGTACAGGCTTATCGGCTCAATATTCGCGCCCGGCACCCGACTGACCGGCCCGCCCGAGAATGCCTTGTTCCAGGAATGTTGGCGTAACCAGGCCGACAGTTTTTCACCCTGTACCGGCCCCAGGGGTTCGAGATTGCTAGCGGTTGTGATCGTGCCTCCGGTTAGATGTTCAAAGCCATTGAACCAGACGTCGCCTAGCGCTAAACCAGGAATCGGATCGGCCTCGGCGAGGCAGGTCAAGACCCCGCCGATATGGTCGGCATCCACGTGGGTTATCACCAGCAGGTCGAATTTTCGCCGATCCTCCGGCAGCGCCTCTATTTGCTGTCGAATCGACTTGCCGATGGCGCCGGTGCCCATGTCGATAATCATTTGATGCGGATGCGCGGCGTCACCCCATTTGACCCAGATGGCATCACCCTGTTTCGCCGGCAGTGACGTGATTTCCAACATAGGAGTCAATCTTCGCTGTTACGGCTCAAGCAAATCGAGTTCCAGTTAATAAACGGTGAGAAACTGGCAAGCTTGATTATTACCTTGAGTAAGCCATCCCGGTCGGTTTCCCGCGGCCAACGCCGCAGTAAATCAAGCAGAATAGAATAACTATCGGTGTACAACATACGCTGCCGGCTGGCCTCGACCGCAAGCTGCAGGGCCAGGTCCAAATCATCTCGCCTGTTGACAAGCAAGTTGGCGAGCAGGATTTTACCATCCGGAATCCAGGCGAAATCTCGCGCTAGGTTTTCCATCCAGGACTGCAGCCGGTCGAGTCGGCCAACCTTATGCAATATCAATGCGCCGAGTGTCGCCCCTGTTGGATCGTGGTATTTGTCGCGTAGCAATTCTACGGCCTGGTCCGCCATGCCGGCGGCGTGCATCAACTGGCCCGAAGCGAGCATGTTTTGAAACGCATTGGCAACGGTGCGTTCCGGGTCAATCCACGCGGTTGCATGCTCACCCGCCGACGATTGATCGATGCGCACGACGCAGGTATTCGGAGCGCCGCCACCGTAAGGACTGGTGGGCAGGCTTAAAAGGGATTTTTGCCCGCTGATTTCAAATGTAGCCGCCGGCACGTTGTCGACATTGTCGTGACTGTTAAAAAACCACAGACCGGGCGCTTCGCGCACCAGCTTGACGCCCTCGAAATCAAGTAATTTAGGGGCAGCGACATCGACGGCAAACGGTATTTCCAGCTCTGCTTCGACACTCGTATCGGCCCGGGTAAAGTTCGGGGCAGCGACATCGACGGCAAACGGTATTTCCAGCTCTGCTTCGACACTCGTATCGGCCCGGGTAAAGTTCGGTTCGGCCAATGTCCGCAAGCTGCGCTGTTTAAAGCGCAGTCCCTGGTCGCCTAGTGGTTTTTCTGCCCCACCGATTTTTACCCGGCTCTGTTCGCCACCTTTGATTTCGACCAATTGACTGTGTTCGCGCCCATCTTCCAAAACCGCGGTTACCTGATACAAACCCGGTTCAAGATCAAATTGCCGTTCAGATTCAGCCTTTTTAATCAACCGCATTTTGCCGTCGCGAATTTCGAGCGGCGCGTTGGAACTGAAATAATAAGACGAGGATTCAACGTCGACCGAAAGATGACCCGCGTTGGTTGGAATGGGCGTGCTCATGGCATTATTTCGTATTCTTTTGCCTCATCCGGAGGACTCAGGCTGAGTAAATCGGATACGTCGGGGAAACCCGCTGGGGTGCCAATTTTTATTTTGTAAAGACCAGCTTCCAGGCATTCCTGCATCGGCCAATTGCAGCTGGTTTGTGCGACGATAGTCGATTGCTTGTCTTCCACCAATCCTTCACTCCTGGTGGCGAGGTTGTCCGGCAGCAGGTCGACGCGCAATTTAACCGTTGGAATTTGCGGGTATTCATGAAATAAAGCAGCGCGCTTAATACCTTTGGAGTCAACAGTTTGCTCGGCGTTTTCCTGGTCGGCTAACTCTCTTACTTTCGGCCTTAAGCTTTTTACCAATTCGAGCGTCGAGATATGCCACTTTTGCGACAGGGTCTTATCCGGTGAATTGGCAATACCTCCGCGCAGCGCCCACAGCAGCGCTTCATTGAATAGGGTGACACCGCCGATGCGCGCATAGGCTTGCGTGCCGGTAGTTGCGGCGAGAAACATCGCTGGCGAATCAGCCGCACCAACTGGTTCGTCGAGCGTAAAGCCACCCGCCAAGGTTTCAAAACGTTTCGCAATCTTGGATTTTTGCCGGCAGGCGTCAACAAACCAGAATTGCGTCTGCGCGGTGTTCGGGTGGTTGAAACCGGCGTGCACGCCGGCCATATCGATTGCACCCTTTAACAGCGTGGCGTGTTGGTTCGAACCGCAGTCATACAGTAGTACGATAGCGCCGTTTTTGGTCAGCTGAACGCCGTGGCCTGCCACGTAAACCACGGCCACGTTTTCCTGGTGCAGGTCGCATAAAGCGCGGAAGGCGATCAGTTCGGATTCGACGTTGGAAAGTGTGGCAGAACAATCGCCGGCTAACCTGGCGGCAATGTCGGGATGGATCGTTTCGCCGTCAGACGGTGAAAGCAACACCCGCAAACTGCTCAACGGAGCATCGGTATGCTGGTACTCGTTCAGCATCCAGGCCGCAAACTCGGAGGCCGAGCGCGCGGCCGAGGACAGTTGCGCCATATCCAGCAACTCTCCTTTATTATTCGGCTGTTTACCATCATAGAAATGAAGATATTCACTGACGCCGATCACCAGCACGTGGGTGCCGGGCTTGGCCGTTTGTTCCGCGATCAACGTAGCCATGGATCAAACGCCCTCGGCGGGATAAGGAAAATCGTCCGGCGCCGACAAATTGTCTTCGACCCAACTTCGGATGCCGGCGTCGCAGATCGCGTATCCCCAGTTGATCAACCTGCGGCGGGTTTTGTGATCCTTGGCGGCAAGATCGGTTTCGATGTTAGCCAATTTTTGGGTCCTCTCGAAGGGGCAATCCAGTTTGTCGGTGGCAGGGTAATCGCTGATGTTGCCGCGAATACTCCAGTAAGCGCCGAAACGCTCCTTGTCGACTAACGCCGCCAGCAGATTTCGTTTGCGTAGGTTGCGCACTTGGTTGTCGATCGTATTTAGCACGCGGTAACTCTGCATGACCCAGTTACCGGGAACCTTGGCTTTTGGCAGATATCCGCCGCCAGCGTTGCTGACGAGAACCGTTTTTAAGTTTTTGAAAACGGTTTCGAGCCCCATGTTGTCGTATACACCGCCATCAGACAGGGTTGGCCGAGTGGAAAACGGAGGGCGCTGCAAGCCGTCCCCGCTGTCCGAAGTAAACTGAGATTCACTATATTTGAAGCGCACCGGAGACAAAAATGGAGGGAACGCGGAAGACGCGCCTACCACGGCAGCAACCAAATCGGTCGGATTTTTGATTTCGCCTACTCGCCAGTCGCGGCTATAAGGTTTGGAAAACCGCCACAGCGCACCGGACTGCAAATTGGTCGCATTAAATACGAAACGGGGATGATCGGGTAAGTCCTGTAGCGTTTTTCTTCCGTAAAGCCGCTCTCGATAGGTTTTTATGACCTTTTTGTTGGTGGTGCTGACGATGGCCGCCCACAGGCCCGTCCAGATGGAAATCGTGGTTTTGCTGGCAAACGCCTGCATCGGCTCGACCATAAATTCGCGAAAGCGTTGGTCGAGGCCCGCTTCGTCCACCCGCAGTTCCCCCCAGGACAGTCCCAGCAGCCCTGCCGTGATCGAGCCGCCGGAGACCGCGGATACGCGCTGCAAACTGCCAATGGGGCCATGTTTGCCAACCTTATCGCTGGAACCGAGATAACTCAACTCGGCCAGCCGCCAAATTACTCCAAGATGAAACAGCATGGCGCGATAACCGCCGCCGCTGAGGCATAAACCGATCCCCAGGTCCGGCTCGTCACGGCTCGGCGTTTGCAAACTGACCGGTGATAGATCGATTTCAGACATGTGGGGCGAGCTCGGTTTGTATCTTGACGGCGAGATTCCGAATGGCAGGGTTGCCGCAATGGCGGGTGTATTCTCCGCCAATGCCACCTCGGGCCAAGTGACGATGTGCGTCGATATCCACCACCTCCAGTTCGATTATTTCCTTTGTAGCGCATCCTGTAATCCGGATGCACCGGAACCCATTGTAATGGCTTTGCGATAGTTAACCAAGGCAAAGCCTAGGTCATGTTTTTTCGGTCCGCTCAACTCATGCCGGCATGACGCGATTCAGGGGTTGAGTTGGGTCGTTCTCGGTCGCTGATAGGATAAATTTCAGCGCCTATTTCCTCGATTTTATGTAAAGATAATCTAAGCGATGGCTAACGCAGCAGTAGTACCGAACATAATCAAATATTGTTGGTATAAGTGTCGTAACTACAGGCTTTCCCTATCAAACCTATCTTTATAAATCAATGGCTTAACCAATAAATTCGATTCCGCCCCTGCCAAAACTTAAAACTTGTCAACTGAATCCCCTACTCTACTGGATTCTGACCTGAAGCACAAAGTATTCATCTCTCTTTCCCAGTATTCCGTCTTTTCGAAATCGTTTACCCCACAAATGGAAGTAAACACCTTCATCGTCCATATGAAGTGACGCACCCTTAAGGCGGATTCGCGCAGACTTTCCGCCTATTTCACACATCAGGTCGTCACCAAGACCAACACCCAGCGCCTGGCAGCAAATCTCTGATTTCTCAAGCTCAAGATTTTTCTCCCAGGTCTCGAGATCCGATTCGATTTCTTCCAATGCCCTTCTTGCTGTTCGAAACGGCTTCTCTTTATCAAGATCAACCAACGTTTCAACTAGAGCCAAATGCTCGTTCGGCACCGCGGAATCCAATCTCCACACAGCCTCCGAAATTACCTCATATGCTCTGTCAGCATCGCGCAAAGCGTTTATACGCTCCATAAAAGGTCGTAGCGATTTTCGAGCAAGAACAGGTCCTATTTCTTTGGAGTTTACCGAAAGTAAATTTACCGGAACGACCTCATTCAATAGGACCGCGCTTGTTGCAAATTGCTCTTTGCCCCAGGAATTATTGATAGAACACTCAAACCAAATCTCCTGGTCGGATATGCATAGCTTGTGATCGGCTTTAGCACCTAGCGAATAGACAGGCAGGTGATGTATCAGGTTCGCGGTCTCATACTTCGATAACTCGCAAACCAGGTACGCTAATTTATTCTCTCGGACTAATTGGTGCAAGTACGCAATTCTTTTGACCAAGTGGGCAGATAGATAAACAATAATGCACTCGTCCTGATCATCAGAATAGCTGTGCCTTGATTCGCGCTTCAAGATCAGCACCTGCTCCTTGGCTAGCGGAAGTAACTTTTTATACAGATTACAAACTCGTCGCCGAGCCCCCTCAAGCTGCCGAATAGATGTGCCCTCGATTTTCAGCCAATCTTTGTATCGATGGTGAATTAGTATCAGTATCTGTGCTGCCAGATCGCCGTCCAGTGAACGTATGCTGTCCTTCGATATTGAGCATCCAGATGTGTCATTTCCTGCCTCAGCAAGCTCTTGCAGGGCACGATTAAGTATTTCCAATTGACCAGGAGAGAGTCTTACAAAACATTTTGAGCTGCCGGAATTTCTGCCTTCTTGAATTGCTCGCTTTTGCTGTTTGTAGATTTGAGTATGTACGTTCATTGATTGAAGCCCTCGGTTAGATACCAGAATTCGACTCATCAAATTAAACGGTATACAGAAATAGAAATAAATCCCGCAAAACTACAAGTATCGAGAGGTCGATACCACACGTGTTAGGTGCTCATTTCCTTGAGGTATTCTGAAAACAGATAAGCCTCAAGAGGGATAGAGGGTTAGGTCTCAATTGTTGCTAGTATTAGAAGAAGTTGCGTGGCGACTCCAAATATTCATGGGAACAGAAAAACCAAAAACATACGATCTATTTGCTGACGCGTCTGATCAGAACCTCGGGGTTGAATGGCCACCTGCCGCCAGGTTTCCAATAAATCAAGATTCTGCTTGCGTTGAAGACACTGTCATCAAAGACCTAAAGTCGTCTACCAAGCCTTTGATCGTGACAGGTTTCGTGACACTGGATCGCATTATTGACTTTGTTGCTAGCGCTGACCAATGCCATCAGACCAGGGTCGTCTTCGGCTCCGAACCTTTTAGTTCGCGTCAGGAAACATTCTCAATAAACGCGCCAGACCTGCCACACGAGATGAAAGAGTACTGGCTTCAGCGTGGTATATCTATCCTGCTAAGTGCCAAACTTCTGGTCTGTATTGACCGGTTAAAGGCCGGCATGTTACTGGCGCGATACGTAGCTCGCTCAACATGGCGCCTGCATGCAAAGATTTACGTTGGTGATGAAGCAGCAACAATCGGTTCAAGCAACTTCACCAATCCAGGCATGAAAAATCAACTGGAAGCAAACGTCAGGTTTCAGCGATACGGCAAAGCTTCTAAGCCTGCAGAGCGCGAAGAACACAAGCGTTACACGGAGGCAGTTCAGATCGCCGAACAGTTTTGGGATCTTGGTACAGATTACAACCAGCAATTGATAAATCTACTTGAGCAATTACTCCGCCTTGTTCCCTGGCAAGAGGCAATAGCACGTGCCAGTGCCGAACTCCTTGAAGGGGAATGGGCGCAAGGCTATCTGCGTGGCGAGTACCTGCCCGGCGATGCAGCACTGTGGCCATCACAACGCTTGGGTATTGCTCAAGCACTATTCATACTTAAAGAGCGTGGTAGCGTGCTTATAGCGGATGCCACGGGGTCCGGTAAGACCCGAGCCGGTGTTCATCTAATTGGCGCTAAAATGCACGAAATAGTCGCGTCGAATCGCCTACGCCGCGGCAAAGCAATGTTGATATCGCCCCCATCGGTGAAACCCGAGTGGGAGGCGGAAAGTGCCATAGCTAGCGTACCGCTCGATGTGTTCTCCCATGGCATGCTCAGCCGAACGAGTGATGATCCGCACGATACTATCCTTGGCAACTTGCGGCGTGCGCAGATTCTGTGCGTTGACGAAGGTCATAATTTTCTTAACGTTAAATCGAAACGTACCCAGCAGCTTATGCGCAATATGGCGGATCATGTGGCACTTTTTACCGCAACTCCAATCAATCGAAGCGCGGTCGATCTCTTGCGTATTGCTGACATGTTAGGTGCAGATAACCTTGATGATGAAACCCTAAAGGCTTTCGATCGCATGCTTGGTGCTCGATCGATCACTCGTACATTGTCTGAAGAGGAAATTGGCGAACTGCGCCGTGAGATCGCTAAGTTCACGGTCCGCCGAACTAAGCGTGTGCTCAACGAGTTGATTGACAAAGAGCCCTCAGCCTATACAGATACAAAAGGACGGCAGTGCCGTTTTCCAAATCATCAAGCAAAGACCTACCCATTGAAGGAATCCGAAAGCGATCGTGAAAAAGCGGATCAGATCCGAGATTTAGCAGCCAATTTGAAGGGCGTTCTGCACTTCCAGAAAGATATCTCACTGCCGGAAGCGTTACGCCGCCGCGGAGTCACAGAAGAAAACTTTCTTAAAGGCCGTCTGAGCAGCGCAAAGCGATTGTCGCAATATGTAGTGATGTCCGCGCTACGGTCATCCCGCGCCGCCCTTCTCGAGCACCTGCTTGGCACAACGGAGGCCGCCAAACGCTCTAATATCGTTGGTTTTCGAAAAACTACTCAGACAGGCAATGTGATAGATAGGCTAGCTGAAGTCGCTGGTAAATTACCTAAATCCAATCTGAATAT
>JAAEPH010000307.1 GCA_024232855.1 Gammaproteobacteria bacterium | reverse complement strand
CTCGAAGTGGTCATTACGTGGTCTGGGACGACACCCCCGACGTCGTCCCGGCGAAAGCCGGGCGGTCCGACGTATCGGTCCAGGGTCGAAGGCGATATCTCAAAAACTGGATTCCGGCTTTCGCCGGAATGAAGATAGGTGGAGTCTGGTTTTTACTCCAGGGCTTCGATGCGTTGCAACTGCGCGCGCAGGCTGGCGAGCGCGGTCTCGGCGTCGGCGAGTTTTTCCTTCTCCTTGTCGACGACTTCTTGCGGCGCGCGAGCGACGAAGTTTTCATTGCCGAGTTTGGCGCTGAGGCGCGCCACATCCTGCTCGTGTTTCTGAATTTTCTTCTGCAGGCGCGCCTGTTCCGCCGCCTTGTCGATCAGGCCGGCGAGCGGGATCAGTTGCCGCATTTCACCGACCAGCGAGGTAGCCGCCTGCGGCGCTTCGGCGTCGTCGTCGAGCCAGGTGATGGATTCGAGTTTTGCCAGTGATTCGAGCAGTGCACGATTGCCTTCGATGCGCTCGCGATCCAGTTCGCTGCCGTGCTGGCACAGCACCGGCACCGGATTACCCGGTTTGATATTCATTTCCGAGCGGATCTGGCGAATGCCCATGATGAATGCCTTGACCCATTCGAGTTCGTCGACCGCATCGCGGTCGATCAACGCCGCATCGGCCCGCGGATAGCGGCAGCGCATGATGGTATCGCCATCGACGGCGGCAACCGGGGCGACGCGCTGCCACAGTTCCTCGGTGATGTAGGGCATGACCGGGTGCAGCAGGCGCAGTATCGACTCGAGTACATTGATCAGCGTGTGGCGCGCCGCCTGCTTCGACGCGAGCGGGCAGTCGTCGGAGTAGAGCACGGCCTTGGACAGTTCGATGTACCAGTCGCAATAATCATTCCAGACGAATTCGTAGAGGTCGCGCGCCACCAGGTCGAAGCGATAACCCTTGATGTGCGCTTCGATTTTCACGCTGACCCGTTGCAGACGCGTCGTGATCCAGCGATCGGCGAGCGTCGCCTGGCCGGCGCTGCAATCCTCGCCCTCGGTGTTTTGCAATACGTAACGCGTTGCGTTCCACAGCTTGTTGCAGAAATTGCGATAACCCTCGATGCGGCCCAGGTCGAAACGGATATCGCGCCCGGTGGTCGCCAGCGCGGTAAAGGTGAAGCGCAATGCGTCGGTACCGTGGGCGGAAATACCGTCGGGAAAGTGTCGGCGCGTGGCTGCCTCGATGCGCGGCGCCATCTCCGGCTGCATCAGTCCGGTGGTGCGCTTGGCAAGCAATTGCTCGAGCGTGATGCCATCGATCAGGTCGAGCGGGTCGAGCACGTTGCCCTTGGACTTGGACATCTTGTTGCCGTCGGCGTCGCGCACCAGCCCGTGAATGTAGACTTCGTGGAAGGGCACCTCGTCCATGAACTTGAGGCCGAACATGATCATGCGCGCGACCCAGAAGAAGATGATGTCGAAGCCGGTAACCAGCACGCTGGTCGGGTAGAAGGTTTTTAGCGCCGGGTCGTCGCGGTCGGGCCAGCCCAGCGTGCTGAAGGGCCATAACGCGGACGAGAACCAGGTGTCGAGCACGTCTTCGTCCTGGGTCAGTTCGACGTCGTCGGCGAGCCCGTACTTGCTGCGCACCTCGTCGACGTCGGTGGCCACGTAGATGTTGCCGTAATTATCGTACCAGGCCGGGATGCGGTGGCCCCACCAAAGCTGGCGCGAGATGCACCAGTCCTGGATGTCTTCCATCCAGTTGTAGTAAGTCTTGCTCCAGTTTTCCGGAATGAAGCGGATGCGTCCATCCTTGACTGCCGCGATGGATGGCCTGGCGAGAGGCTCGGCGCGCACGAACCACTGGTCGGTCAGGTAGGGCTCGATGACCACGCCGGAACGGTCGCCGTAGGGACGCTTGTAGACGTGGTCCTCGATCTTCACCATCAGACCCGCTTCTTCGAGGTCTCCGACGATCTTGTCGCGCGCGTCGAAACGATCCATGCCCTGGTAAGCCGGCGGGGCGTTTTCGTTCATGATCGCATCGATGGTGAACAGGTTGATGACTTCCATTTCGTGGCGTTGGCCGACCTCGTAGTCGTTGAAGTCGTGCGCCGGCGTGATCTTGACGCAGCCGGTGCCGAACTCGGGGTCGACATAGTCGTCGATGATGATCGGGATGATGCGCGTGGTCATCGGCACCTGCACCCGTTTGCCGACAAAATCGGCATAACGCTCGTCGCCGGGGCCGACCGCGAGCGCGCCGTCGGCAAGGATCGTCTCCGGACGGGTAGTGGCGATTTCGAGATGGGTGACGCCGTTGACCGGGCCGTCGACCAGCGGGTAGCGCACGTTGTAGAGAAATCCCTTTTCCTCGACGTTGATAACCTCGAGGTCGGAGATCGCGGTGTGCAGCACCGGATCCCAGTTGATCAGGCGTTTGCCGCGATAGATAAGGTCTTCTTCGTAAAGCTTGATAAAGACTTCCTGCACCGCGTCGGAGAGGCCGTCATCCATGGTGAAGCGCTCGCGCGTCCAATCGGGCGATGCACCCATGCGGCGCAGCTGGCGCGTGATGGTGCCGCCGGATTCCGCCTTCCATTTCCAGACGCGTTCGGTAAAGGCGTCGCGGCCGAGGTCGTGGCGGGTCTTGCCTTCCTGGCTCAACTGGCGTTCGACCACCATTTGCGTGGCGATACCGGCGTGGTCGGTGCCCGGTTGCCACAGCGTGTTGTCGCCTCTCATGCGGTGGTAGCGGATCAGGGTGTCCATGATGGTGTCCTGGAACGCGTGCCCCATGTGCAGGCTGCCGGTGACGTTCGGCGGCGGGATGACTATGCAGTATGGATCGCCTTCGCCCTGTGCGGCGAAATAGCCTTCGTCTTCCCAGCGTTGATACCAGGTTTCTTCTATTGAATGGGGATCGTAGGTTTTTTCCATCGGGCAGGCGGCATAAAATCAAAGGGCGCGATTATACCGTGCCGTTCTTTAAAAATGCACTGTTTCTATCGCCTGTCGTCCCTGCGAATGCAGGAACTTCACAACCTACCGAGATTTGAGACTCCTTTCGATCGCCCACGCGCGGAAATGCCTGCCGGGCTCCGGCGGGCCATCCCTGGCCCGGTCCCGCGGCTGTCCTGCCGCTAGTCACCCGGCAGACATTTCCGCCCGTGGGCTCTATTTATCGGGATCTTTGGGGGCAGAGCTTCGGCGATGGGATCAATCCGAGAAATAGAGCGAGAACAAAGCCTGGAGAAAGCCTGGGAGCCTGGGGTCGGACCACGGTAAGCCGTTGAAGTAATTGCAACTATTCAGTGAGCCAGGCGCATTTTTATCCTTAAATCGCAGATTCCAATGGTGAAATAGGGGTTCTAGTAAAAGACTACCAGTAACCACCATCTTGACTGGATGGTTTGGTGTTAGACGTGTGTTTTCTCAGGCAAAAAGTAGGATATAAGCCCTTTACAGAAGCGAAAATCACGTCAAAATTGTTGTTTTTCAGATGGTTGGTGTGGTCCGACCCACCAATTGCCATGCCGCCAAAACGCATGACCGCGACGGGTTTTGGCGAATTTCATCCGGTTGATGCCGGCCAATCTGAAGCCGCGTATCGACGCATCGAACTATAACTCACCAGCCGCTAATAATTCGATCAGGATTCAGCGATGAACTGGCAGTTGCGACCCGCGTTTTTTGCGCGGTACAAAGCCCGGTCGGCGCGCTCGTAAATCTTTTCGATCGTGTCTCCGTCGCGGGATTCGGTAATCCCCGCCGAGAGCGTGATCTGCACCATTTGCTGCTTGAAATGTATACCGCTTCCGGCGATAGCATTCCTCACCTTATCCACCAGGCTATCGGCCCTGGCGCTATCGGTATTGGGAAGCAGCACCACGAACTCCTCGCCGCCGATACGATAAACCAGGTCTGATTTCCGTATGTTTTTCTGAATCATGCCGGCAATGATTTTCAAGGCCTTGTCGCCGGCGTTATGACCGTGGGTATCATTTATTTTTTTGAAGTGATCGATGTCGAAAATGACATAGCTGAATGGGTTTTTGTAGCGCTGCCACCGATCCATTTCCTGCTGGATATGTTCGTCATAAGCGATGCGGCTGCGGACGCCGGTGAGCGCGTCGTAGAGCAACTGTCTTTTGTTGTCGCTCAACTTCTGCTGCAAGCTCTGCGTTTGCTGATCCATTTGCTGCAATTGCTGTGACAGGTTCTTGTTACGCATGGCCGCCGCTTCGTAGCGCTGGTTGATCTGGCTGACGAATTCGCCGACACCATCGCGGATCAAGCTAATGTTTTGCGAGATCGCCAATTTCAACTGATCGATATCCTCTGTCGAGGCAACGCTTGCCCCGATAATCGAAACGCCCTCATTGACCAGTTCGTTCAGCTTTCGGGTGTCTTGCTGGTTGGATTGCAAGTCGCCAAGCTCCGCGCCAACCACGCTTACGATCTGGTCGAGTTGTTTGGTAATACCGGCTATAAATTGTTCGAGATCAATTTTCTCGTCATTCAATGCGTCAATGAGCTCCGAGATCGAAGCAACAATACCGTCGACTGCGGATTCCCAATTGTCCTTACTGACGGGTTGTGGAATACCAGCGAGATTTTTTTCTGTGCCAACTCCGCGTAAACGGGACAGACGATCAATCAGGGAGCCTATCATCGAGTCGGCAAATTGATCGGAGGCATCAGATTTCATCCCGGGAGGCTCGATTTTCTCGTCTACCGGACCCTGGTTTGCAGGTTCAACCACATTGTCCAGCGTCACAACGATCTCGGCGAGTTGCTCCAGTGCGACATCGATTTTCTGGTCCTGCTTCTTACGCGAGTACTCCTGTATTTTTTTTAGCTGGACGTTGAGGCAATCATCATGCCCTCGCGCGGCGATACTCAGTCGACCGACCGCCTTGCGCAATATCGATATGGTTTCGCCTGACTCGGTCTCGTTCTTATCCAGCTCGTTGACCGCAGCCTTGTATTTCTGCTTCCAGTCGGTTTCTTTTGCCACCTTAAATCACTCAACTTCAAGTCACTGCTAGAATAGAGTTTAGAGCAGTTTTCGAATCTTGCCAGCAGTTGCCCACGCGTACCGCGATCCTGCGTACATCAGTTTCCAGTTTTGAATGGCAGCTAAACCGACATCGGTTAAAATACTCTACTCAGGAATTCCCTGCGCGATGGTAATCGGAGTTTTTAAAACGATGAAGATATCTCTCAAAAACGGCGTGTCACTGTTCGCCGCCATTGCGGTCGCAATAGTCATTGCTTACTTTCTGGCGGTATCCAAATCGCCTCTCGAACACCAAGCCACAAGCTTGCCGAGCCGTTCGGTGCAGACAATCGAGGCTGCCGAGATTCCGTTCAGGGCACGCGTCACCGCAGGTTCCTTTGTCGTCAGTAGCCATTAATGCGCTAAAGGACAGAAGTGGTCCCCAAAAACTGGACAGCCTGTTAAGGTGTAATCGCGCCCAGATTTTGGAGACCACTTCTCACCTTGGGGGTTCGAGCCCCTCCGGTACCAAAGGTATAACAACACTTTGGACTGAAACACGACCCCCTGGGCAAACAAATCACCGAGTTGTGGGATGACGGCTCCCTGTCCACGCTTCAGGCGCGCTTCCAATGGTTGCTGGAGAGTCCGGGCGTGGGTTTGCTGACCGGCCAGGCCGGTGTCGGTAAGACCGCCGCCTTGCGTCAACTCACCCAGGATCTCAATCCGCACCGCTATCAGGTCATCTACCTGGCCGAGACCGACTTCGGCCGCCTGGATATCTATCGGGGGCTGGCATTGGCGCTTGGCGTGGAGCCCGCCTACCGCCGCGCCCAGCTTTGGCGGGATATCAAAGCACGTATCCTGGAGCTGGTCGATGGCAAACAGATCCTGCCGCTGTGGATCATCGACGAAGCGCAGAATCTGCCCTTTGAGTTCTTTCGCGACTTCCCCGCCTTCCTCAACTTCGCCTTCGACTCCAGGGATCTGATGAGCGTCTGGCTGGTGGGGCATCCCGCGCTGGCGCGCACGCTGGATCGGATACCCTATGCCGCGCTCGCCAGCCGCATCCAGAAGCGGGTGCAGCTCGAGCCCATCACCGAACGCGAACGCTTCAAAGCACTGATCGATCACGCCCTGCAATCGGCAGGCTGCACCCACACTCTGCTGGCCGACTCCGGTATGGAGTTATTGCGGCAGGCCTCTCGCGGGTTACCACGCCATGCCGGGCGCATCCTCAGGGCCTCGATGCAGATAGCGGTCCCCAAGGGATTGAATCACCTGCCCGATGATCTGTTACAGCAAGCCATTGAGGAATTGCATTGAACGATGACACGATACCTTTCGATGAAACGGAACCATTCGAGCAGCAACTTTCCGATGAGGCCGCCTATGCATTGAGTGATGCGCTGCATTGGTTGGCTGTGGCCTGCGATGAAAAATATCTCGCTCAGATAATGCGTCACATGAAAACCGTGGACGAGACCAGACCTGTCGATCCCGAGCAGCCCTGGCTGCAAAATCTCTTGCCCAGATAGGTCAACCGTCCCACGTTCTTGAAGGACATCGCTCGCCCGGATAGAGCGTGGGACAAACTCGCTTATCTCATCTCAAATAGGTCGGTACGGAATGGCTTAAATAGCTTGGGACGTAACACTTCACCAGCAGTAGGTGCTTTAGGCGACATCGATGTGTCGATTTGCCAGAAGTGCGGAGGCGAAGCCAGGGTGATGCCCAATGGCCAAAGCACTTCGTGAGCCACGCTGAGCATTCGCTACAGCCAAAGCATTCGCTTCGCTCATGGGCTGGGCCCCGCTCACGGGGCAGGCCCTCGCCAGTATTGAGGATCAGGCAGTCATTGACAAGATTCTGGCTCACCTCATAAAGAAAGGCGCGTTGCCGCCTGCGCCCGAATTGCTTCCAGCTGCGCGGGCCTCGCCAGGCTCGGACTGGTTTACATAGACCCGGGATTTCAGATCGACAATCCCAACATGCCACGGTAACCCAAGGACCGGTTGCCTG
>JAAEPH010000306.1 GCA_024232855.1 Gammaproteobacteria bacterium | reverse complement strand
ATCCCGGCGACCGCGCCGTCGAAGGCAATTTTAACTATGGTGACTTATAAGATTCCTGCTTGCGCAGGGTGACGGAAATCAGGAATCGAGGGAGTGTTTGATTTCTTTGTACAGCAGGCGTGCGTGTTGGGTGCGTTTGGTGTCGGTTTTGGCGTGTTGGTGGTTGCGCCATAGCTGGCGCAGTTTCTGGCGCTCGGCGCGTTCGGTTTCGGTGACCAACGCATCGATGGCGTCATTGCCCTGCTCGATGATACGATCGCGCCAGCGTTCGGCGCGGTGGTGTTTTTGAATCGAATGCTGGCTCTCGTTGTCGATTTCCGCGAGTGCGGCGGCAATAGCCTCGGTGTCGCGCGCGCGCAGCAGTTTACCGAGAAACTGATAATGCCGTTTGAGGGCGCTGCGTTTATTGTGGATGCGGTGCGCCAGCGCGATAGCTTCGAGCACCGTTTCGTCTAGCGGAATTCGCGCGAGGTGCTCGGCCGGTAGCGCCACCAGCCTTTTGCCGAGGTCCTGTATCGCATGACTGTCACGTTTGAGTTGACTCTTGCTGACGTATTCGATTTTATCAAACTCTGCTTCGTTTTCCATAACCGTCTGGGATAAAATGATTCGATGGACCTTGAAAAAAACAGCATCTTAACATTTACGCCGGCCGATTCATTCAAAAACATCGTCGCCGAAACCCTTGAACTCGCCAGGGCCAGCGGCGCTACCCAGGCCGAGGCGGGCCTGTCGGTATCGCAGGGGCTTTCGGTGGCGACGCGCATGGGTGAAGTCGAGACGATCGAGCACCAGCAGGACAATGGTCTCGGCATCAGTGTTTACATCGGACAACACAAGGGCAGCGCCAGCACCTCCAACCTCGATCCCGAAGCGATCCGCAAGACGGTCGAGGCTGCCTGTAACATCGCCCGTTATACCTCGGAGGATCCCTGTACCGGTCTTGCCGACGCCGAGCTGATGGCGCGCGAGTTTCATGGGCTTGATTTGTATCACCCCTGGGACATACAACCCCAGGAAGTCATCGAACTGGTGCTGGAATGTGAAAATGCCGCACTCGATTACGATCCGCGTATCGTCAATTCCGAGGGCGCCACGGTGGATCTGAACGCGGGGCTTTCGGTATACGGTAATTCCCATGGATTCCTGCAGTCGGAGCACAAGACTCGCCACGGTATCAGCTGTGCGGTGGTGGCCGAGTCCGGCGGCAATATGCAGCGCGACTACTGGTATGACGTCAGCCGCCATCCCGACCGGCTCGCCAGTGCCCGCAGCATCGGCGAAAAGGCGGCCGAGCGCACGCTGCGCCGACTGGATGCGCACAAGATCAAGACCCGGCAGTCCGCGGTACTGTTCGCTCCGGAACTGGCGCGTGGAATCGTCGGCAGCTTTGCCGCCGCCATCGGTGGCGCGGCACAGTATCGCAAGGCGAGTTTCCTGCTGGACTCGGTTGGCGAACGTGTTTTCCCTGAATTCGTGCAGCTGCGCGAACAACCCTTTTTGCCCGGGGCGCTGGCCTCGGCCAACTTCGACGCCGAGGGCGTGGCGACGCGGGAGACAGACCTGTTGAGCGATGGCGTAATTCAGACTTACCTGCTCGACAGTTACTCGGCACGTAAACTCGGCCTGAAATCAACCGGGCATGCCAGCGGGGTGCATAATCTCTGCCTCGACAGCACCGGCAAGACTTTCGAGGAATGTCTCGGCGCCATGTATCGCGGATTTTATGTCACCGAGCTGATGGGGCACGGTGTCAATACCGTGACCGGCGACTACTCGCGCGGCGCCGCCGGTTTCTGGGTCGAAAACGGCGAACTCGAGCATGCGGTCGAGGAAGTAACCATCGCATCCAATCTGCGCGACATGTTCAACGGCGTCGTCGAAATCGGAAATGACATCGACCTGCGCGGCGGTATTCGCTGCGGCTCGATGCTGATCGACAACATGACGATCGCCGGTAGCGATTGAAATGTCGAGAAGCGGGTTTTCAATGTTGCTGCTGGCGGGCCTGATGGCGGTGACGTCGCCGCTACAGGCTGAACCCGGTGAGGAAGGGTACGTTTTCAGTGTAACCGTGAGTACCCCCCAGCAGCTCGATGTCGTCCTCGATCGCGCCGAGGACTTGCGCGAACTGTTCGACCCGGAGCAGCACAGTCGGATTGCGATCGTATTGCACGGTGACGAGCTGCAGTTGTTTCAAAAGCAGAATTACTCGTCGAACCAGTCCATGGTGGAACGGGCGCGCCTGCTGGACGAGGACAACATTATTGATATCAAGGCCTGCCAGACGATGATGCGCGTGCTCGAAATCGGGCAACACGAACTCCCCAGTTTTATCGAACAGGTGCCTTTCGCACCGGCCGAAATCGAGCGCCTGCAGCGCGAGGAGGGCTTTACCCGCTTATAGATGCCAGTTGACTTCGCGCAGCCTCAGTATGTTGGGGCTGTCGTCGCCGTCGCGATTTTCGATGAGCAAGGGGAGTAGCGGCTTGTCGGCGTCGTAGAAATAGCGGATGACGTTATCCGAGCCATCGAGGGTCTGCATGAAAACCTTCGCCTCGATTTGCCGGCCGCCGATATCGATCGTTTCTTCGCCACGGTAGACCAGCCTCGATTTGACCAGTTTGCCCTTGCGGTAGAAATCGACGGTTTCTTCGTCCAACTGATGCCTTTGCATGGCGGCCGTGAGCAGGTGAATGCTCTGGTAGTCGTAAACCCCGGCCGCCAGTTTTACCTTGTCGCGTTTACCCTTGCGCAATACCTTCATGCGGCCCGCTTCCCAGTTGAAACTGGCGCTTTCGTATTCATCCTTGTCTTTCTCGTCGCCGATCACTATCTTTTGTAGACGAACATCGTCATGGACGCGGCTGAAGGTCGTTTCGGAATAGGGTTTCTTGTGGATAAATAAGGAGTAAATACCGCGAGCCCGCGTGGTCAGGCGCCAGCGCCACAGTTGCTCGACCGGCTCCAGGCTAATCTCGGCCATGCCGATGTGCAGGCTTCCCCGGTGCAGGTTGTAACTGGCGGTATATGCCCGCAGCGGAACTTCCTCGGCAAACGCTGGCAGGCACAGGCAGAGCGCCAGCAGCAGGCTAGGGATTGAAATGGAGCGGCTGTTCAAGCGGGATCTGTTCATACAGTATTCGGCCGTTAACATCGATGTTTAGTTTACCTTCACTAATCCAGCCCAGCAGCTGTGGATACATCTGGTGTTCGAGACGATGTCCCCTGGCTTGCAAGTCTTCTACAGAGTCGCCAGCTGCTATGGGGAAATTTGCCTGCAGCAGGACAGGGCCATCGTCGAGTTCGGCGGTGACCAGATGGATGCTGACGCCGTGCCGGGTCTCGCCGTTTGCCAGCGCTCGCTGGTGGGTGTCGAGACCCTTGTAGGCGGGCAGTAACGACGGGTGGATATTGAGAACTCTATGTTCGAAGGCATTGATGAAAGCGGGGCTAAGGATGCGCATGTAACCTGCTAGCACGATGTAGTCCGGCGCCAGGGATTGCAGGTATTGCTGCAGCGTGGCGTCATAGTGTTCGCGATCCGGGTAATCACGGTGGTCGAATACGCGGGTCGGCAGGCCGTGCTTCGCGGCGCGCTGCAATCCATGGGCTTGCGGATTGTTGCACACTACTGTTTTTATTTTTGCGTCGAGTCTGCCGTTTTCGATGGCATCGATGATGGCTTGCAGATTACTGCCGCTGCCGGAGATCAGAACGGCCAGCGCGAGCGACTCGCTCATGTAATATTACTCATTCAAATATGACCGCGGCCTGATCCGATGCTTCGATGACATCGCCGATGACCCAGGCATCTTCACCGAGCGCCCGTAATTTCTGCAGAACCGGCTGCTCCAGTTCGGCATCGATCGCCAGTATCATGCCGACGCCGCAATTGAAGGTGCGCAGCATTTCGTGCTGTTCGACCTTGCCGGACTGCTGCAACCAGTCGAATACCGGGGCCTGTTGCCAACTGCCCAGATCGATTCTGGCGCTAAGGCGCGCGGGCAATACCCGCGGTACATTTTCCACCAGGCCGCCACCGGTGATATGCGCGATTGCGTTTACCTGGTATTCGCCGGACAGGTCGAGCAGGTTCTTGACATAAATCCTGGTGGGGCGGATCAATGCCTCGGCCAGTGACTCGCCACCGCAATCCTGCGATAGCCTGGTCCCCGATACCTCGATAATCTTGCGCACCAGTGAAAAACCATTGGAATGCACACCTGACGAAGCCAGTGCAATGAGCTTGTTGCCGGCGCTGACGCGGCTGCCGTCGATGACACGATCCTTCTCGACGATGCCGACGCAAAAGCCGGCGAGGTCGAAATCCCCGCGTTGATAGATGCCGGGCATTTCGGCGGTTTCACCGCCGATGAGGGCGCAGCCGGCCTGTTGGCAGCCGTTGGCAATACCTTTTATCACCCGCTCGGCCTGGCTTAGCTCGAGTTTGCCGGTTGCGTAATAGTCCAGAAAAAAGAGTGCCTCGGCACCGAGTACCGCGATATCATTGGCGCACATCGCAACCAGGTCAATGCCGATGCCATCGACCAGGTCGTGGTCTATGGCCAGTCTGAGCTTGGTGCCGACACCGTCGGTGCCGGAAACCATCAGCGGGCTGCGATAGCGCTGCAGCGGCAGTTCGAACAAGCCGCCGAAGCCGCCAATGCTGCCGACGCTGCCCTCGCGCCGGGTCGATTTGATCGCCGGCTTGATGCGTTCTACGAGTTCGTTGCCGGCGTCGATGTCGACGCCCGCGTCGAGATAATTCAGGGATCCTTGGGGATTCATGCTTTAGTTGGTTCAGGAAATAATAGTGGTGTGCTATTTTACACGCCTTGCGGGCAAATGTCCGTCCATGAAGATAGGGAAACAATGAAGTTGGTGAGAATTTTTGTGCAGCTGGCAGTGCTGCTGGGTGTGTTGCAGGCGCCGGTTCATGCGGTGACCGTGGAAGACCTGTTTACCGTCGAGTTGCCGGTTGCCGATCAAACCACCAGCCTGCGGCTGGAATCCTTCAGCGAAGCCTTCAGACAGGTCATCGTCAAGGTCAGCGGGTCGGACGATGCGCTGCGCAGCCCGGCCTTCGCGCGCCCGATCAAAAACAGCGCACGCTACGTTAAACAATTCCGCTACATCACGCGAAAACTGGCGGACGACGAAGAGGAAGAGCTGGAAGCAGGAGGCCTGTTTCTGAGTATCGACTTCGATCAACAACTGATCGAGAGCCTGTTGCGCGAACAAAATTTCCCGGTGTGGGGGCGCGAGCGCCCCAGCAGCCTGTTGGTGATTTCCTACGACGTCAATGAAAATATCAAGCTGGTATCCGATGACACCACCCCCGACCTGGTCGAGGCGCTCGACAGCGCGGCCGCCAGGCACGCGGTGCCGATGTTGTTTCCGTTGATGGATCTGGAGGATATCGCGCTGGTCAACATCAGTGATATCGTCTCGCGCGAGTACGAAAACATTCGCACCATGGCAAGACGATATACGCCGAATGCCCTGCTGGTCGGGCAGATCATGGGTCGTAGCGGCAAAGGCTGGCAGGGAGACTGGGAGGTGCGCTTTGCCGACCAGATATTCAAGTGGACCTACAAGGCTTCGTCCAAGCAGGCGGTCGTCGACCAGGTTATCCGGCACCTGGCGAAGATTCTGGCGCTCGAGTATGCACTGGAAGATCATCGGCGTATCGAACAGTCGCTGCTGCTGAGCGTTTCCGAGCTCGAAGGGATCGATAAGCTGATCCGGGTGCAGCAATACCTGGAGTCGTTGAACGTGGTTGATAACGTGCAGATAGCGATGATCAGCAAGGACGTGGTGACCTATCGGCTGAAACTGCGTAATGATCCCGAGGACTTGCAGCGCCTGATCGAATTTGGTGAGGTGCTCGAGCAGGAAGATTTTCCTCAGGTCAGCACCCGGGGAGAGGAGCAGATCATTCTCAACTACAGCTTCGTCAACCGTGGAGCCGGTAATTAGACAGATTGCGTTAGCGCTGTCGCTGGATCGCCAGTTCAGTTTCGATAATTTCGTCTCCGGGCGCGCCGAGCTAATCCTCAGCAACCTGCAGTCGCTGATTCTCGGTAACGGAGAAATCCAGATCGGGCTATGGGGCGCGGCGTCCACGGGCAAGACGCATTTACTCAATGCCGGCGCTGATTTTGCCAGGGCAAACGGGGTCTTGATGCAGATTTACGATGCGACACAGTTGTTGCATTGTGATGCCGATGAGTTCGAGGGATTCAGTCATTGTGATGTCCTCGCGATCGACAATCTCGACGCGCTTGCCGGGGACCCCGGGTGGGAGGCCTGCTTTTACCAGGTGATTAATCGCTGTCGCGACGGGGAGTACCGTTTCCTGTATTCGATGACCGACAGGCCCGAAAACCTGCCGACCCGGCTGGATGATTTTCGTTCCCGGCTTCAGTGGGGCTTGTTGCTGCAATTGCCGGCCATTGGCGATGGCGATATTCGGCAAATTCTGCGCAAACGCGCCCGCCTGCTGGGCATCGAACTTAGCGACGAAGTGATCTCCTACCTGATGACGCGCCATGCGCGCGATCTCGCCGAGCAGATCGCCATCCTGCGGCACCTCGATGGCATTTCCTTACGGCAGCAGCGCAGGGTTACCATTCCGCTGGTCAAGCAGGCGCTGCGGGAACTGGGTTAGCCCGCATATCTCGTCACCCTGGTGCGGACTAGCCATGTGAGCACTCCAGATGACTGAAATTGACGCTGTTTTCCAATAACGCCACTGCATAGGCAACCAGGGAGTAAAGACGTTGCCGGGGGTGTGTTGACAGGGTATTTCCCTTCACTTGGGAAAAGCCTGAATACTAGGCTATAATCGCTCTGAATTGAGTAATATTTACATTAAAAACTTGCCCTAAAGGGTTGATCAATGTAGTCTTCTTGGCAAAGTTGGCTAACAAAATCAATACTTACCTAATTAGATAAAGTTCGCGGAGAACAACAGATGAAACCAACAGTACTCCTTAAGGTTGCGGCGATCGCAATCATGACCTCCGGCTTGATTGTCGGCTGTCAGCAAAGCTCCACGGACGACGCGCCCGCGGAGCCGATGGCGGAAGAAGAATGCACGGGCGCAACGCCTGAAGTTCTCAATGCGATTTATGCCGCCAAGCTGAAGAATGCACGTGCCAGAAACCTCGGCGCGGAATGGGAAGAGAACGCGAAGATCATCGAGGAAGCCAAGAAGGCGGCCGCCGACTGTGAAAATGATCGCGCCAAGATCCTGGCCGAAAAGGCTGAAAATGCTGCGGCGGAAGCTATCGCTGCCCTGTCTGCTGGAGAAACGGAGGAAGCGGTTGAAGAAACAGCAGCCCCGGCAAGCGGCGATTCACCTTACCTCGGCGGATATCTGGTGGTAAGCGGCGACAACCTGTGGAGTATTGCGGGTCAGGACACGGTTTACAGCAATCCGTTCATGTGGCCGCTGATCTACAAGGTCAATTCCGGCCGGATCAAGGACGCCGACCTGATTTACCCGGGACAGTATTTCTACATTCCGAAGGCCAGTGGCGCCGCACGTGCCGCCGCGATCGAGCATGCCAAGAACCGGGGAGCATGGACTATCGGTGAAACCGAGGGATCCGATCTCGATTATCTGTCACAGTAGAGTACTAACGTTTGATAAAAAGCCCGCCGCGTGCGGGCTTTTTTTTGGCCGGATCGGTTCGGGCAATCTTCCGGGTTAAACAATCGACGCAGCGGTTGCATCCGCGTCCCGGTGAATTTCCTAGCAAGGGTGAACTAATTCAATAATTCATTCTCCTAGTTGTAACCGCCCTGTTAGCAGGTGCATGAGACCTTATGAAACAATATCTTTCCGCCCTGGTGTTACTTGCCGCGCTACCGTTTGCGGCGCAGGCGATGGATATGCCCTTGACTGCCGTGGACGGTAGCCAGACTAATCTCAAGCATTACCGGGGCAAGTGGGTGGTGGTCAATTACTGGGCAACCTGGTGTCCTCCCTGCATCGTGGAAATGCCGGAGTTGCAGTCATTTCACGAGGAGCATGCGAGCCGGGATGCACTGGTTGTCGGTATAAACTCGGAACTCATCAGCCAGCGGCAATTGCAGGAGTTCCTCGATGATTACTTTATCAGTTACCCGAATTTCGTCTCCCGGCCCGGGCAACGGTCGCAACTGGGACTGATTCCCGGTTTACCGACTACCTTCCTGGTGTCCCCGGCTGGGAAGGTAGTGGCTCGCCAGGTGGGGCCGGTTACGCACGAGATGATCGAGCAGTTCATTCAAAACTGGCAGCCACAGTAAGGCGCTCGCATCAATCCGCGATGCAAGCGGGTAAAATCCTGCTAATATGCATAAAAAACCATGCCGATACTAAAACGTGACTAAGCCCGCCTGCACCCTTGACTGGATACTGGAGCAACTGGTATCGCAGGATATTGTCGAACAGGAAAAGGCGAAGATGATTAGTAGCCTGGTATCCGCCAAAGACAGGAAAAACCTGCACCCGCTTGAAATCCTGGCCAACCGGCAGTGGAGCAATAATTCCAGACCCGAACAGGTCTTGACGCTCGACGTGTTAACCGACTGGCTGGTCGAGCAGTCCGGGCTCGAGCGCTATCATTTTGACCCGCTGAAGATGGATGTCGTTTCGTGCACATCGATCATGTCTTATGCCTACGCGTCAAGATTCAATATTCTCGCCGTCAAGGTGACCGCCAGCAAGGTGGTTATCGCGGTAACCGATCCTTTCAAGTTCGAATGGATGGATGAGCTCGAGCGCATCGTCAACCGTCCGATTACCACGGTGGTGGCAAATGCGGCGCAGCTGAAGGATTACCTGGTCGAGTTCTACAGCGTCAGCAAGGCCATGGAAGGCGCCGGCAGCAAGTTGTTTGGCGAACTACCGGGTAACATACAGAATCTCGAACAGCTCATCGAACTGGGCAAGTCCGGCAAGGTCGACGCCGAGGACCAGCACATCGTCAGTATCGTCGACTGGTTGATGCAATACGCGTTCAGTCAGCGCGCCAGCGACATTCATATCGAACCGCGCCGCGATTATGGCAAGGTGCGTTTTCGAATCGATGGCGTCATGCACCAGGTATACGAGATACCCGCGAACATTACCACGGCCGTGGTCAGCCGCATCAAGATCATGGGGCGCCTCGATGTTGCCGAGAAGCGCAAGCCCCAGGACGGGCGTATCAAGACAGTTTCCCCGAATGGTGTCGAGATCGAACTGCGCCTGTCGAGCATGCCGACGGCTTTCGGCGAGAAGCTGGTGCTGCGGATTTTCGATCCCGAGGTGCTGGTGAAGAATTTTGCCGCGCTGGGCCTCGAGAAAACCGAATCGGAAACCTGGAACAGCATGATCTCGCAGCCCTTTGGCATCATCCTGGTGACCGGGCCCACGGGTTCGGGTAAAACGACGACGCTGTATACCAGTCTCAAGCAACTCGCCAAACCCGAGGTCAATGTCTGTACCGTCGAAGATCCCATCGAGCTGGTGGAACCCAGTTTTAACCAGATGCAGGTACAGCATAATATCGGCCTCGATTTCGCTTCTGGCGTTAAAACCCTGTTACGGCAGGATCCCGATATCATCATGGTGGGCGAGATACGCGACCGCGAGACCGCCGAGATGGCGGTGCAGGCCGCGCTCACCGGGCACCTGGTGCTTTCGACCCTGCACACCAACGATGCGCCGTCGGCAATTGCGCGCCTGGTCGAGGTCGGCGTACCCTCCTACCTGATCAATGCCACCCTCATCGGGATTGTAGCGCAACGCCTGGTGCGAAAACTGTGCCCGCACTGCAAGCACGAAACCGAACTTGATTTGCTCGACTGGCAAGCCCTGATCAGACCCTGGACCACCTCGCCCCCGGAAAAAATTTCCCGCGCCGAAGGTTGTCTCGAGTGTCGTCAAACCGGCTTCATCGGGCGTGTCGGGATTTACGAAATGATGCCGATCAGCGATTCGCTGAAACGGGAAATCACGGATCATTTCGACCTTGTCAAATTTCGCAAGGCGGCGATTCGCCAGGGCATGAAACCCCTCAACCTCGCCGGCGCACAGAAGGTAGCGCGCGGCATGACGACGATCGAAGAAGTTCTCAAGGTAGCGCCGCCCCGCTACGATCTCTAGCCGAAGCCGCCTCGTGAAATGGATCATCAGGGCAGGCTTACTGGTCTCGGCAATCCTGCTGATGCAAGCCTGCAGTGAAAGCGCTACATCTCCCGAGGATGAAATTCGCCTTTACATCGAGGCCGGGGTGCAGGCCGGCGAAAATCGCAGCGCCGACGATTTGAGTGAACTCATCCATCCCGATTATGGCGACCAGAGCGGTTATAACCGCAAACAGCTTGGCAAGCTGTTGCGCGCCTATTTTTTCCGCCACAAGAATATTCACCTGCTTACCCGTATCGACGAAATCGAATTGCTTACCGATAACGAGGCGAACGTGCGTCTGCACGTGGCGATGGCGGGCACGGTGATATCCGATGTCACAGCATTGTCCGCTCTGAGCGCCCGTATCTATCGTTTCGAATTGCAGCTCTTCAAGCAGGAGGAATGGCTGTTACGGCACGCCAGCTGGGCGCCCGCGAGTATCGCGGACCTCCAATAGCCAGCGCTGCCCGGGTCAGCTGTCGCATCGGGGAAACCAGGTGATTCACAAATACAGATATAAGTTAGTCATAATCGGCCTGTTGATTTCGCTGGGTATCGGTATGGAACTGGCCGGGCTACTCGATGCACACCAGCTGCTGGAGGTCGCCAGGGGGTACACCCAGCACTGGTGGTTGATCGTGGTGCTGATACTGATGCAGGCGGTGTTGTTTACCTTCGCCCTGGCGGGTTCGCTGTTTCTGTGGATCGCGGCGCCGCTTTATACACCGCAGGTCGCAACCCTGATCCTCGCGGCCGGGGGGACGTTGGGGGGGGTAGGCGCCTATCTTTTTTCGACCTACCTTACCGAGGAATGGCGGCACAAAATCGAAAATTCGCACAGTTACAGAATTCTTCAGGCGCGGGATAATTTTTTCACGCTGTTTGCGATGCGCGTGTTTCCCGGATTTCCGCATGCGATCGTCAATTACAGTTCAGGTATTTTAAAGGCGAGGTTGAGCCATTTCATTGTCGCCGCGATTCTGGGTATTTCCATCAAGTCGTATCTATACGCCAACGTAATCTACGCGGCCAGCAGCTCGCTGTCACTCGATCTGTTGCTCGATTTCAGGATATTTGCACCACTGGTGGCGTTGTCGCTGGTCAGTGCGTTACTCGTCTATGTCAACTACCGCATGACGAACAGCAAGGAATGAGACAATACAGAAGGCGCTACGAATCGTGTAAGACCCTGTGAATGGTCCTGTTTGACGCGACAGAATTTCGCGGTCACGGGACGATCTATTGTTTGAACCAGTTGCGGTGCAGGGCTGCTATTACCTTGTTGGGATAAACCGTTTTGCCCAGGCTGCCATTGTAACGCGCCAGCGCGCGACCCAGGTCATGCGGTTCCATGTCGATGTAGTAACGCAAAATGGTGCAACCCATGCGCAGGTTGGTGTTGATCTTGAACAGGTTCTGATCTGAAATTCCGATTTCATCGAGCCAGAAGGGCATGACCTGCATCAGGCCGCGCGCACCCGACACCGAAATGGCGTACTCGTCGAAGGCGCTTTCAATCTCGATTACGGCCAGCACCAGTTCGGGTTCGATGTCGACCCGCCGGGCCTCGTAATGGACGCGTTGCAGCATTTCAATCCGGGTTTTCGGGTCGTCGACAAATTTCTCCAGGCGCCGCGACATGTCGAGCAGCCAGACCTGGGCATCGAAGCGATCCTCGAACCCGAGCCTGGCCTCGACCGCTTCCTTGAGCAGGCGCCTTAACTCGGGATCGCCGATGCCCTGCGCGGGGGGGGACGCGCACAGCGCCAGCAGTATCAGGCTTGCCTGTAGTAGCGGCCTGCTTATACGGAGGGGGCAGCGCATGGACTGGAAGCCAGCTGGTCGAGGAAGGCGGTCATCTGCTCGAACGCCAGGTCCTGCGCCTCCTGATCGCTTCGACCCTTGTATTCAAACTGTTGCGCCGCCAGGCCGCGATCGCTGAGGACGATACGATGCGGCACCCCGATCAATTCCATGTCGGAAAACATGGCGCCGGGACGCAAGGCGCGATCATCCAGCAGCACATTGAGTCCGAGTGAGATGCACTGTTGGTAGAGTATGTTGGCGGCTTCCCTGACCGCTTCCGATTTATGGTAATTGATCGGGCAGATTGCCAGTTGAAAAGGCGCCAGCGCCCCGGGCCAGATGATGCCGCGCTCATCGTGGTTTTGCTCGATGGCGGCGGCGACCACACGGGTAACGCCGATGCCATAACAACCCATGTACGGGGCCACCGTTTTGCCCTGTTCGTCGAGCACCGTCGACTGCATGGATTCGGAGTACTTCTGGCCGAGCTGGAATATGTGACCGACCTCGATACCGCGTAGAATTCTGAGCTGGCCATTTCCATCGGGGCTGGGGTCACCGTCGACGATGTTGCGCAGGTCCGCCACTGTCGGTTCGTCACAATCCCGGCCCCAGTTGACATTGACGAGGTGCTTGTCATCCTGGTTTGCGCCGCAGATGAAATCAGCCAGCCGGGCGGCGCTGTGATCAACGTAGCAGGGAATGCCCAGTTTGACTGGCCCGATGGAGCCGATATCGTTGCCAAGAACCTGCTTGATCCTGTCACGCTGGGCCATGCGTAGCGGGCTTGCCACGCCTTCGAGTCGTTCAGCCTTCAGCGTGTTCAACTCGTGGTCGCCGCGCACTACCAGGGCAACCAGGCTGTCGTCGTCCTCGGCTTCGACTATCAGGGTCTTCAGGCATTGCCGCGCTGCTACATCGAGACCGCCGGCGAGCGCCTCTATGCTGTGCATGCCGGGCGTATCGACGGTTTTCATTGCGGCGCCCGCAGCTGCACGCTCGAATGCGGGTGGCAGTGCTTCGACGGTTTCAATGTTGGCGGCGAAGTCGCCCTGATCGGAAAACGCGATGGCGTCCTCGCCGGACTCGGCGAGCACGTGAAATTCCTGCGAAGTGCTACCACCGATGGCGCCAGAATCGGCGCTAACGGCACGGTAATCAAGTCCGAAGCGATCGAAAATATTGATATAGGCCTGGTCCATAACATCGTAGGAGGCTTGCATCCCGTCCCCGTCGATGTCGAATGAGTAGGCGTCTTTCATGATAAATTCACGCGCCCGCATGACGCCGAAACGCGGCCGTATTTCGTCGCGGAACTTGGTCTGGATCTGGTAGAAATTGAGCGGCAGCTGGCGGTAGCTGCTCACCTCGCGGCGGAAGATGTCGGTCACGATTTCCTCGTGCGTCGGGCCGATGCACGCGTCCCGGTTATGACGGTCGGTGAGCCGTAACAATTCGGGTCCGAACTGATCCCAGCGTCCCGATTCCCGCCACAGTTCGGCCGGCTGAAAGGACGGCATCAGCAATTCCAGCGCACCAGCGCGATCCATCTCTTCGCGGATGATATTCTCGACCTTGCGTAATACGCGTAGTCCGAGCGGCAACCAGCTGTAAATCCCGGCGGCGTGCCGGCGGATCATCCCGCTACGCAACATGAGTTGATGGCTGACGATTTCGGCGTCGACCGGGGTTTCCTTCAGGGTGGCGAAGTGGAAGCGGGAAGCTCTCATAGGACTTTATTCACAGCGGTGTCGCGTCAGCAAAATATCCGGGGCATTATAGATGAACTGCCGGTCAAAGCCATGATGGTATCGCTATTGTATTGCAACGGCTGCAGTACGCCTACATGGATGCAGGCGGTAGAGCAATGCAGCGGTCCGACGTATCGGAGCAATTGCTGAGGAAATCGGTGAGCGATGCGGGCTAGTTACAGTAACGATCGACCTCAGTCTGCGACTTGGCCTTGCGCTCGGCAATTTCGTCAGCGGAGAGATAGTGAGTGGTGCCGTCGAGCTGCTTTAGCTGGATGCGGTTACTGGTGCTGATTATGTTCAGATCATTACGCGCGCTTTCGCAGATGGACTGGGCCTGTTCGTCGGGCACTTTTCCCGGGTCGGCCGCGGCATCGCTGTCTGTGCCCGTGGCGCCATCGGCTTGTTCCGTAGGCAATCGCGGCAGGGCCTTACCTGGATTGCTGGGTGCCGACTGCACGCTGATGCTTTCGGATTTCGCTGAAACCGGTGGTGCATCGCCATAGTGTACATTGCCATTTTCATCGACCCACTTTTGGATCGTTCCCGCGTGCAGCGATGTCGAGACCACCAGTATCAGGCATATCAAATAGCGCATGGGTTATCCTTGTTTGCGACGATAATTTTTATAGTTTACGAATTAAAAGAATAGCTGTAATCCACATATTTACAATATTTTAATTCTCGCGCAGGTCGAAACCGGAGGTGTGCCGGCTGCGCTATCATTAATCATTTT
>JAAEPH010000305.1 GCA_024232855.1 Gammaproteobacteria bacterium | reverse complement strand
TTCCTGCGGTTCCCACTCGGCGGGGACGCGTTTACCTTCGTTCGAGCTCGTTCCACTGGCGCTGGCGTTCATGAGCGCGCATAGTGCCAGCGCCTGCGATATCGTTGCAAGTAATTTCAGCATGGCATTTACACAAACTAGTCATTGCGTACCCAAGGGGCAAGCAGGCGTCATTCGCCTCAAATGTCCCGTTTCCTCGATACCACAAAAGTTTCGTCATTGAACCAGATACCATTGTGCTCGTGCAACACCTCGGCCGTCGCATCCAGGTACCCACCCGAGGAGATCACCGGATCCAGGCGTTCGTCCTCTATCTGGCCGACGTAGATCGCGGCATTCCAGGCAGCGAACAGGGTCGAGGTGCCGATCGCCTCGCTGATCTCGGTCGGCAGCGTATGCATGCAATAGCGAATAATCGACTTGGCTTCGGAACCTGCGTTGAAATTATAGTTCTGCGCGGCGTGACCGAGGTGTTCCTTGAGCGTCTTGATCAACTCGTGGCGGTCGACCTGAAACGGGTCTTCGTCCGGCCAGATCTTGCGTACCAGTTCGATCCCCGGGTCATCGCCGCAGGATTGCGCGGTCAGCAGTCGGCCACCGGGTCGCAGGCTCTTGGTCAGCGGCGCGAGCACGTGCCTGACCTTGAATTCGGCGCTCATGCGCGCGCGCCACGGCTGCGATGCCAGCACTAGGTCGTAGTTACCGCCCGCGGCCTGCCCGCGCCGCGGGATGACGTCGTCGAGCAAAAAGCGGTGATCCTCGCGGAACATCACCAGCACCGACGGGCGCACGTACATGGGATTGCCGGATTTTTCATTGGCCTTGACCTGCCAGCCATCGACCAGGTCCTTGTCGAGCCCGCGCAACTGTTCGCCGAACTCGTGCGCCGAATCGCCCTGCAGCGGAACTTCGAGCCAGTTCAGCGCCGCCGCCTTGGCGACGTCGTTGGGCATCAACCACGGCGCCTCGGCATAATACAGGTTAGTGACGATTATGACGCTTGCCGGATGCTCGATGAAACGGTCGGGCAGCTTCTCCAGCGTCAGGCGCACGTCTTCGAGGCTGACTTCCTTGCCTACGATGAAAAACGGAATCGTAGGAAAACGTCGATGCATAGCACGCATCAGGTGGCTCAACACGGTGCTGTCGCCGACACCGGCGTCGAACAGGCGCAGTGCCGGCGGCGACGGTCGAATGCGGGTCAGTTCATGGGTGGCGCGTTCGGCGATTTTCCACTTCTCGTTGCAGGTATTAACGAAGGCCAGGTACTTCTGGCGATTGTCATAGAATCGAAACGGTCGATCGTCGGTTACGTGTTTCATAATATTGATTTCTGTTTACACAGCCACCCGCTTCATCGGGTCATGGCTTTCATCGTCGTAAGGACGGGCTTCACCGCTTTTCCGGTTCCTGCGCGAGATCTTCAAAGTACAACCACGGACATGCCAATACTCCGCTTGCGTTAGTCGAGCAATCATTCCTCTCATGCTCATCTGTAATAGTAATGAATCGCCTCGACGGCGCGCTCGATGGCATCGTCATCGACGTCGAGATGGGTTACCAGCCGAATCGGTGGATGCTGATGACCGATCAGCACCTGGGCCGCCTCGAGGTGCTGACGCAGCGGTTCCAGGTCTTGCGCCCTCGGCTCGATGAATACCATGTTGGTGTGCTGGCGCACCGGCAAGCCGACTATGTCACCGATACCTTCGGCGAGCAAGCGCGCGCGCTCATGATCGTCAGCCAGTCGCGCCACGTTGTGTTCGAGAGCGTACTGGCCGCAGGCGGCAATCACGCCCGCCTGGCGCATACCGCCGCCGAGTTGCTTGCGCAGGCGCCGCGCCCTGGCGATGAATTCGATGCCGCCGCAAAGCATCGCGCCGACCGGCGCCCCCAGCCCCTTGGACAGGCACAGCATGACGCTGTCAAAGGGCGCGACGATGTCCGCGGCGGGTTGTTGTAAAGCGATCGAAGCATTCATCAGGCGCGCACCGTCGAGATGAACCTTGAGACCCTGTGCGCGCACCGCCCCTGCCAGGTGGCGGTGATGCTCGGGATCCTGCACCCGTCCGGAAACGGTATTTTCCAGCGCCAGGGTGCGCGAAATCGGCAAATGCGGATCGTCTTCCTTGATCGCGGCCATTACCTGTTCGAGCGTAAGCCCCCCCGATGCGTCGGTTGCCAGGGGGTGCATGACGATGCCACCCAGCGCCGATACGCCACCGGCTTCGGCGCAGAAGATATGGTATTCCTCGCCGAGCAGGATTTCCTCGCCGCGGGCGTTGTGCGCGAGCATGGCGACCAGGTTAGCCTGGGTGGCGCTGCTGAGGAACAGTCCGGCCTGCTTGCCGAGCAGGTTGGCGGCAGTGGTTTCGAGCCGATTGACGGTTTCGTCTTCGCCGTAAACATCATCGCCCAGCCGCGCCTCGACCATCGCCTGGTACATGCCCGCACCGGGGCGGGTGACGGTATCGCTGCGTAGATCAACTATCGGGGCTGCGCTCATGCCTGGAATCCGCGTAAATGCGGTAATACTAGGTCGAACAAAGCCCGAGGGAAAGTCTTTTTAGACAGCCTGCTTTTTTGAGTTTGCCGGAGTAACATCCGGGCATGAATTCCCCTGCCCCAGCGAACACTCGCAACCTGGTCGCCGCCTGCGCCGCGAAGTGCTGTGGCATAACGGAGACGACAGCATCTGGCACGAGAACCTGAAAAACTCGGATGGACTCAAGACGCAGACGCGCAAACCTATCGACATAGGCGATCCGCCTACAAGGCTGCGGGCGCTATACGACGATTTCCTGCCGCACTACCGGCAGCTGTACGCGCATCGCCTGCGTTCATGAAACCTGCAATAACACACGCATAACGCACCGAATCGTCGTATCATTCGACCGAACAAGGTTACCTTGCAGTATGAGCCCGGCAATGACAAGCGAAACACCAGACCTGCCCGAAAGTGCCGATGTCGTCATCGTTGGCGCCGGCATTGCCGGCATCTCCGCCGCCTGGTTTTTAAACAAGGCGGGCCTGCGCGTCGTGGTCTGCGAAAAGGGTATCGTAGCCGGCGAACAGTCGAGCCGTAACTGGGGCTGGATTCGCCAACAGGGACGCGACCAGGCCGAATTACCCATCGTTATGGAAAGCATGCGCCTCTGGCAAGACATCGCCGACGAGCTAGATATCGATATCGGTTACCGGCGCGAGGGCAGCTTCTATCTCTGTGAAAACGATGCCGACATGGCTGACCACGATTGTTTCATGGCGTTTGCACCGGACTACGGCCTCGGTACCCGGCGTCTCAACCGCAAACAACTCGAAGACTTGATGCCGGATTGCCCGGCGCGTTGGCAAAGCGCGCTTTACACCCCGGATGACGGGCGCGCGGAGCCTTCGCTGGCGGTGCAGGCCATGGCCAGGACTCTGACGCAACGCGGCGTTCGGATCATCGAAAACTGCGCGGCCGAACATATTCTGACTCAGAATCGGCAGGTAGCCGGGGTGCGTACCGAGCACGGCGAAATCAGGTCCCGGGCGGTACTCTGCGCGGGCGGTGCGTGGACCACATTTCTGCTCAGGAGCTGCGGCATTCGCCTGCCACAGCTCACCGTCAAGGCGAGCGTGGTGCGCACCGCGCCGATAGCGTTGCGGTTCAACGGCAACGCTTCCGGCAGTGCGGTATCGTTTCGGCGTCGACTCGACGGCGGCTACACCGTGGCATCGTCCGACTATCTCGAAATCTTCCCCTCCACGGCGCATCTTGGTTTCATGGCGGATTTCCTGCCCTTGATGAAAACCTCGTGGCGCAAGTTCAGGTTCCGCATTCCGGAGTTGACCGTGGACTCCAATTTCAAACGTCACCGTATTCTCAATCCCATTCCGAGCGCCGGCACCGTCGCGCGCATCCATTCGCGCATCGGCGATCGTATCCCCGCCTTCGCCGGGGTCGAACTGGTAGAAGCCTGGTCCGGGATGATCGATGCCCTTCCCGACGTGGTGCCGGTGCTGGACCGCGCCGCGACTATCGACGGCCTCTTCATTGCAACCGGTTTCAGCGGCCACGGCTTCGGCATCGGTCCCGCCGCGGGCAAGCTCATGACCGGGCTTATCCAGAACCATGCGGTCGAATACGATTTGAACCGTTTCCGGCTGTCACGCTTCAGCGACGGCAGCAAGCTTGAGCTCGGCCCGGCAATATAGGTTGTTCGGAAGCCATGAACAATCTGCAGATACCATGACCCCGCCACTGAAAGCAACGCTGATCTCGGCACTGGTATTCCCCGGCGGCGGCCATTTTTACCTGAAGAAGCCCTTCCTCGGAGCCCTGCTGACGGGCATCTCGCTGGTTTGTATTTACCTGTTGCTGTCCACCGCCATGGAAGCAGCGCAGGTGATCAGCCTGAAGATTCAAAGCGGCGAGATCCCACTGGATGTCATGCGCATCCGCGAAGAAATATATAAACAGACCGCCGCCAGCGGCTCGACCACGACCGAAGTAGCAACCTGGCTGTTAGTCGCCTGCTGGCTTGTCGGCATCGCCGATTCCTTCCGCCTGGGTCGACAGCAGGAGCAGGCCCGGCAAAAACCTGATCCATCGCAACCGAGTTAACCACACAGCATGCGAGCAGAATCAGCACTAAAAATAAAGGCCGTCAAAGTGCGCGCGGTGCGCGTGCCGATGGCGCAACCGCATCGAACGGCCAGCGGCGTGATCACCGATGTGCCAGCAGGGCTTCGCGAATCAGGTGTTTCTGAATCTTGCCGACCGAGGTTTTCGGCAGGCTCTGTTGAATTACGATTTCACCGGGAACCCTGAATTTCGCCAGTTTATCCGCGCAAAACGCGATCAATTCGGCCGGCGCAACGTCGTGCCCGGGGCGCAGCACGACCACACCCACAATCGACTCGTCCTTCAACTCGTCCGGCAAACCGATAACCGCGCATTCGAACACCGCCGGATGTTGCTGCAAGACATTTTCGACTTCACCGGCCGACACGTTCTCGCCCGAGCGTTTAATCATGTCTTTCTTGCGATCGACAAAGCGGTAGTACCCGTCCTCATCGCGGATGGCGTTATCGCCGGTGTGTAGCCAGCCGTCGCGAAGACAACTGCCGGTTGCGACGGGATTCCTGAAATAACCGCTCATGATACTTTTCCCGGTAACACCCTTGACGGTAATTTCGCCAGGTTCGCCATCGGCGACCGTCTTGCCCGCGATCAGGTAATTGGCATGGGTCACCATAACGCCTTTCGGCTTTGACGTGGTACCCGAGGTATACATGATCGCGACCATGTCGGCGTCATCGGCCTGACAATCCCAGCCGGTATCCGCCTGCTGTCGAAGTTCGGATTCAAAGGAACCCGCCCCGGGATTTTCGCTGCAGGGATCGCAGAGGATGACCTTCCGAAGACATTCGCTGGTGGCCTTGCATCGATGCAGCGTATGCGCGTGTGCGGAGGTAGTAAAGGCAAGGCGGCACCCGGAATGTTCCAGTAAATAGCCGAGTTCATCGCTGGAGGCCAGCACGTTGGTGGGCATCATCACCGCACCGAGGCGCGCCGCGGCAAACCACAGGACTAGAAAAGCGGGACAATTGGGGAGATGCAGGTTGAAGACATCACCTGCGCCTACACCCTGGCTGGTGAGATAGTGACAGGCCTGGTTCACGCGCTGGTCAAGCTCTCGAAACGTCAGGCTCTGCCGAAAAGGAGGCTGCGGTTCGGTGCTCGACCCGCTGTTGAAGGCCTGACGCTCGAACAACAGAAATTCCCTGTCGCCGTATTGCTCGGCCCGGGCAGTGAGTAAATCCGAAAGAGTCATGGGCCCGGCAACAGTAGCATAGCGGGCACCCGGCTTACAGATCACAACTTACGATTGCTTTCCAGTGCGGCTGTTAATGCGTGGAAACCGGGCCCATGATCACGCCCTCTCTGGATAGTGACTTTTAAATGACATTTATCAAAGACCCCGATTTAAGCCTCCTCTAGTTTGATTTGATTTAACACCCCGTCGCGATCACAATAATGCGTTAACCTAACGTTCGCCTGAGGAGATTGAAATGAAAACAGCTATTACCGAGATTTCGGGTATCGGCCCGGGTACCGCAAAGGTCCTGAAGGAAAACGGATTCAAGTCGCCGCAGGAAGTTGCGGGTACTACGATAGAAAAACTTGCCACTGTTCCGGGCTTCGGCCCGATACGCGCAGGCCGGGTAATCAAGGCCGCTAACGAGGCGCTCTCCGAAGCCGCTGACGCTGCCGCTGCGGCCAGCGTAGTTCAGCCTACGACAACTCGTCGTCGGACCGCTTCGAAGCCAGCCACTACTACCAGCAATGAAACGAAGGAGGCAGCGGCGAAAAAAGCAAAGGCGGAAAAAGCCGCAGCTAAGAAGGCAGCTAAGAAGGCAGCTAAGAAGGCAAAGGCGAAGAGGGCCGCTAAGAAGGCAGCGGCGAAGAAGGCAGCTAAAAAGGCAGCTAAAAAGGCAAAGGCGGAGAAAGCCGCTGCGAAGAAGAAGAACAAGGGCAAGTCAAAAAAGGGTAAAAAGTAACCCTCCCGGACTGCCAACTGCCGCTATCGAACTCGAGAGTCCGCCCCGGTGTTCCAACCCGGGCGGTAAAAAGCACTACGAAATCTTTCGCCGTCGATCCCGACCTCACTCCAGACGCCATCCCTTGATCTATTGCAAGCTATCGCGTGGCCGGTTTAACCTAAAACCCTCAGTTGAATCGTAGCGAGGGCGTCTAATGTGCTGAATATCAGGTATTTCTTTCGTTATTTTAGGCGATCGCGTAGTTACTCTACGGGTGAGCTTAAAATAATGAAAAATGCATGAGATTCAGTGCAGTAGACGACCGCAGTAGATTCAACTGAGGATTTTAGGTTCAAGCAGGGTCTGGTTATCAAGCACCCTCTCGTCTCGTTCGATTTGGCTCCCACCGCTATCCACGTACCGAACTAGCGATTATACGCTATGTCCAGGTCTATCCGATTTGCGCTGCTGGCTGAAAAGGCCTGGAGACATCCTACACGCAATTTCAACGATGCTCCGCGAGCACAAATCGCTCGATACTAAAGTCTTCGATAGGTAATTCGGTCGACTGGTGATTAACAAGGTCGGAAATAATGCTCCCGGTAATGGGGCCCAACTGGAACCCGTGGCCCGAAAAACCAAAAACATGATAAGCATCGGAGTAGGTCGAGCTTGGACTGATTACCGGAATCTGATCAGGAGTGACACCCTCGATGCCGGCCCAGCAACGTATAATTCTGGCTTTTTCCATTAACGGAAAAATATCTCGCGCCGTTCTCGTGTTGATGGCCAGTTCGTCGATATCGACATGGCCCTGTTGACGAGACATATCGACATATCCCTGAAGCCCCCCACCGATAAGAACGGTACCGTTGCTAAACTGCTTAAAAGAAAGCGTTCGCTGGGTAGCGCCAACCACCGGGGTACAGAAATGCGGCAGCCTTTCCGAGATCATCAGCATGAGCGCGGTCGGCTCTAATGGCACCTGCTCGTCGAGCAGCGCCGCGATCTGATTGCCCCACGCGCCCGCGCAGTTGATCAACACGGGCGCTTCACAGGTAAAATCGCGGGTCGTCACTTTCCAGGTCTGACCCGCTCTTTTAATACTGTCGACCGCCTGGTCACGAAAAAACCTCGCCCCCGCTCGCTTCGACGCCGCGTAAAAAGCGTACACCGTTCTGAACGGTTTCGCGTGTCCATCCCCCTGACATACGATAGCGCCGCGGCAGTGATCCGAGATTGCCGGAATCCGGTCCTTTAGTTCACTTCGCGTTATTATTTCCTCATGCTCGTAGCCATCCATCTCGAGTTTTTTTACACGGCTTTTGAGTAGATCGAATTCTTCTTCCGATTCGGCGACCTTGACCTGGCCGCTGGACTCGAATCCGCAATCGTCATCAACCAGATCCCGTATATTCCACCATTGCTTCATCGCGGCGATGGACAAAGGGACCTCGGAGAAATGCCGCCCCAGCCTTCTGACGCCCCCCGCATTCACGCCCGAGGCATGTCTGCCCGGGTGTGAGCGTTCGAATACGACCGGCTCGATACCGGACCTGGCCAGGTGCAGCGCAACCGAGCAACCATGGATTCCCGCACCGATGACGATGGCGTCCGATCTCATGTTACAAGCTCATCCCAGCGCTCTTAGACTTCCGATAGTTGACCCAGCGTGATCGGGCTCAGCGGCGGACGGACGCGAATACAGCCTACTTCGGTCATCGGCTTGCCGAGTTGCTCCGAGATAATCAACGACACGGTACTGCTGCATTGACTCCCCTGACAGGGGCCCATTCCGCACCGGGTAAACGACTTGACCTGGTTGGGGCCGGTGCAACCCAGCCGCACGGCTTGCCGAATTTCGCCCGCGGAAATCTCTTCACAGCGGCATACAAGGGTGGCGTCATCGGGCACCAGGTAACGCGGCGAAGGCGTATAACAACTGTCCAGGAAGGGGCGGATCGAAAGATGTCGTTTGTACGATTTCACGACCGGCCCTGATAGAGCCTCGAGTTTACCGGCATTTATTTTTCCCAGTTGAAACGAGATATGCATGCCTGCCAATCGTCCCTGCAGCGCCGACGCCTCGGCGCCGGAGATTCGGCTACCGTCGCCCACCACGTATATGTCGGCATCGCTGCTGCGTCCCCACTCATCTGTCACGACGATCCAGTTTTGCTGCTGTGCGTCCCACTCAATTTCGCAGCCAGCCGCAAGCGGCAGCCTGAAATTGGGTATCACTCCCTGGTGTAATAACAACGTGTCAGCCTGAAGCTCGCAGTCCGTCACTTTTTTCAAACCCGCCTTACCCGCATCGAATCTCACGGCTTCAAGCTTTTCCTCACCGACCGCGCCCAAACCCTCGACACCATGGTATACCGGTATACCGGCCTGCCTGACGGCCAGCATCATTTTCAAACCTTTTAACAGGTAATCAACGGCAGGCAAAGCCTCGAACAATTTTCCGAGCGAACGCAACATGGCGCCTTGCGGAGTCGTATCGATCAGCGCATCGAATTTGACGCCGGCTTGCAGATACTGATAAGCCAGCAACAGTATCAAGGGACCCGTTCCCGCCAGCACCAGCCTGCCCTCAGGGACCATTCCCGCGGATTTCAGCAGAATCTGGCCGGCGCCCGCCGTCATCACCCCGGGCAACTGCCAACCCTTAATCGGCATGGGCCGTTCCTGAGCCCCCGTTGCCAAAACCAGTTTGTCCGCGCTGACGAAGTAACTTTTATCGTCAATCAAAACACCCACCCGGCGTTTCTCGTCGAGAAACCACACCGTGGCCTCGGAAAAGTAACTACCGCCGCACTGTTTGAAACGGTCGACCAGCAACCTTCCTTTGACATAGTCCTTGCCGAGAATCCGGTTCCGACTGTCGGTTGCGCGATCCACATTGCGATAGATCTGGCCGCCCGGCGAGGTCTGGTTATCCAGTACGGCCACACGAACGCCATGGCTTGCAGCTTCACAGGCCGCGGCCATGCCGGCAGGACCCGCGCCGATAATCAACAATTCGTAGCTATCATCAATCAAAATTCTTCAAACTCCGCCGCTCCGAGTTGTCTCTCGACCGTCATGTCAGCGGCAACCATGACCTGGCATGCACGCTGGTTAGGCTGGCCATTGATTTTCATCAAACAATCGAAACAAACCCCCATCATGCAGTACGGAAGCCTGCCCACCCCGGTAACCGGTGTCTCCCTGACACTGCCGAGTCCGCACAGAAGCGCTGCGGCAGCCACTGAAATATTTGCCGGCACCCGATGAGGAACGCCCTCGACAGTGATCCCGACGGTATCCGCGGCATGATCTTCGATGGTTTTAAACATGGAAGCGATCCGTTCCAAACTGATTGAACAAAGGGTCTTCATTCTTGCCGCCGATCCATTCGGCGACCGGCCCGGCATGGATGGCGGCAAGCGTTACACCGCTGTGGCAGGTGACGGCGTAGGCCCCGGGATATGCTTCAGACTTTTGATAAATCGGGTTACCGTCCGGCGTCATTATCCTCAATGCACCCCAGGCGCGAACCAGCCTGACCCTGGCCAAAAACGGGAATATCGAGACCGCGCGCTGCGCTATTTTTTTCAGAATTACCGGGTCGGTGCCGTCGTTCAGGCCCACATCCTCGTGTGAATCCCCTATCTGCACGGTACCCTGGCCAGTCTGGCGCACCTGCAGCGTCGGCCAGTCGAGAAAAGGTTTGATCCGTTCCGTAATCATGAGCTGTCCGCGTTCGACGACGACCGGGATATTCATACCGACCATTTCGCCCAGCCTCTGATTTCCAAGCCCGGCGCAAAGAACGACTTTACCGGCCGTATAGTCTTTACCATTGCTAACGACCCGAAATTCGCCGCCTTCGCGGCGCATGTCCGACACGGCCTGATCGGGTACGTAACTGACAGCTTGCCGGTTAATGCCCTGGTGAAGGGCGTGCAGTAAACTCAGCGGGTCTACATGCCCGTCCTGATGCGAGTAGCTTGCGCCAACGACGGCATTCGAAATATTCGGCAGCTTTTCCATCAGGGCGGCATGATCCAGCATTTCATACTGGAATTTGCCCCCGGTATGACGGGCGTTTTGCTCCAGTATTCTTTTGCGTTCGTCCCATTCGGCCTCGTTGACACAAAAGTGCATCCCACCATTGCGCTGATAGCACAAGTCTGTCCCCGTTTCATCCCCGAGCCGTCGACTGAATTCGGGCCACAGATTGGATGCCTTCAGGCACCATTGCGCGTAAGGCGGAAAATCCCAGCCTTTCCCCTGGACCCAGACCAGGCCGAAATTACCCCGGGATGCCCTGAAGGACCGGTCCCCGCCGTCCAGGATGGCGACTTTTTGATATTGCCGGCTCAGGCCGTAGGCAACTGCCGAACCGACGAGGCCGCCGCCGATCACGATACAGTCATGATCCATGCTTTACTTGCCAACCAGCAGCTTATCGAGACCGAAGATGCGATCCAGTATCATCATCATAATAATCGTGATGAAAATGATGACGGCGGATACCGAAGCAATCAACGGATCAATCGTCTCGGTAATATGCTGATACATTCTGACCGGCAGGGTCGTGCTGCTCGGCGATGCGATAAATAGCGTCATGGTCAATTCATCGAAACTGGTGATGAAAGCCAACACCCAGCCGCCGGTCACGCCGGGCAGGATAAGCGGCACGGTAACGCGCCTGAAGGTGACCCACTTGGTCGCCCCCAGCGATCTCGCCGCCGCCTCCGCGTCCCTGTCCATGCCGGTTACGGAGGCGAGTACCAGCCGCAAGGCATAAGGCATGATCAGAATGATATGGCAGGCGACGAGCCCGATATAGGTGCCGGACCAGCCCAGCTTGGACAGGTAACCGAGGAAAGCGACGCCGAGAACGACGTGCGGCACCATCAGCGGCGACATGAAAAACGCCATGACCAGCCCCCGGCCCGGAAATTTATAGCGCGCGGTGGCAATCGCCGCCGGTATCGCCAGCATCACCGCCAGGGTCGCGGACCCGAATGCCAGGTAAACGCTGAACCAGAAGGCATCGATGAATTCCGGATGGTCGAGAATCTCGACAAACCAGCGCAGCGATAATCCGTCCCGCGGCAGCGACAGGTAACCCTTGTCGGTAAACGCGACCAGGCAGACGACCACCAGCGGCGCGATGAGGAACACCAGGAAAACAAGATTGAAGCCAAGCGCCAGGGACCCATTTTTATCGAAACGTTTCATTGCATCAATCCTCCCGGTCTCAATCGAATACCGCAGCGTACTTGCGTTCGACGTAGCGGTTGTACGACATGACGACCACCACGTTGGCGATCAGCAAAATTACCGCGATCGCCGCGCCCAGCGGCCAGTTCAAAGTATTGAGATACTCGTCATAGGCGGTGGTCGCCACCACTTTCAGACGGCGGCCGCCCAGTATCGCGGGCGTGGCGAAAGCGCTGGCGGTCAAAGCGAAAACGATCAGCGATCCTGCCAGTACCCCCGGCATCACCTGCGGCAGCACCACCCGGCGCAAGGTCACGAAATGCGACGCCCCCAGGGACAGGGCGGCGCTTTCGACCTGCGGATCGAGCTTCTGCAAGGTAGTCCAGACCGAAAGCACCATGAACGGAACGAGCACATGCACCAGCGCGACGACAATGCCGCCGGTCGTAAACATCATTTTCAGCGGCGTCTCAATCAGGCCGATACCCAGCAACATCTCGTTGATCACACCGTTGTTGCCGATCAACAGCGCCCAGCCCAGGGTACGAACGATGACAGAGATCAACAGCGGCCCGAGTATTGCCAGCAGGCATACAGACCGCCAGGTCTTGCTCATACGGTTCAGGATGTAAGCCTCTGGCGCGCCGATCAATGCGCAGATCAGCGTCACCGCCACCGCGATCCCGTAGGTCCTGGCGAATATTTCGTGGAAATAACTGTCCTTGACGACTTCCAGGTAATTATGCCAGCCGTAATCATCCGCCTGGATGCCGCCGTAGAAATCAAAACTGTTGAAACTGAGAATCAGGGTCATGACCATCGGGACGACCAGCATCACGGTAAAAATGACGAGGGCCGGGCCGTTTAACAAATAAGGGGGGAGCCATTTGTTCATCGCGATTACCCCTCGGCCAACAGGCCCACGGCATCGGCCTGCCAGCTGATACCGACCGCCTCGCCTTCGCCGGCGGCACGATGACCGGTGTTCTGCAAGCTAACGTTAAATGCCCCCAGGTCGGAGTCCATCTGGTAAGCCCAGCTGGTCCCCAGGAAAATCCGCGTCCTGACCTGGGCATCGAAAAAGCCCAGCCCTGGCTCGACCAGGCCGATTTTTTCGGGCCTGATCGCGACAGACACTGCCGCGCCCGTCTCGGACGTGCCCTGGACCCTGACTTCGGTTCCACTGCAATCCACCGACACCTCGTTGCCGTTTACGCTGGAAACCTTGCCCTGAAAGAGATTGGTCGATCCCAGAAAATTGGAAGTAAACGAATCACCCGGATTTTCATAAATTTCGAAAGGCTCTCCCAACCGCGCCATCCTGCCCATGTTCATGACCGCGATGCGGTCGCTCATCGCCATCGCTTCAGCCTGATCATGCGTCACCAATATGGTCGTTACCCCGACCGTATTCTGGATATGGCGCAATTCGATCTGCATGCTTTCGCGGATTTTTGCGTCCAGGGCCGACAGGGGCTCGTCCAGCAACAACAACTGCGGCTTGATGACGATGGCCCGGGCCAGCGCCACGCGCTGCCGCTGACCGCCCGATAGCGCCTTCGGAAACCGGTCGGCAAAATCGGCCAGGCGCACCAGCTCGAGCGTTTCCATCACGCGTTGGTGGCGCTCCGGCTTATTGATCCGCCGCATTTCGAGACCAAAGGCCACGTTTTCGGCAACTGTCATATGCGGGAACAGCGCGTAACTCTGAAAGACGATGCCGATATCCCGGGCATTGGGCGACACATGAGTCATATCGTTGCCGTCGATATGAATGGTTCCCATCGTTGGCTCCTCAAAGCCAGCGATCATTTGTAGCGTGGTGGTCTTGCCACAACCGGACGGGCCCAGAAAGGAAACGAATTCGCCTTTTTCCACGCTGAGGTTGAAGTCCTCTACCGCCGTGAACTGCCCATATCGTTTGGAGATATTCTGTAGCGTAAGAAAAGACATGGTTGGCTTTCCCCGATTATTACAGGATTAAAAAAAAGGGGAGGGATCGCCTCCCCGATAAGTGGAGGAGCTTATTCTACCGTGCGGTTCCAGCGCTTGGTCCAGGCTTGCCGATTCTTGTTGATGATCGAATAATCGACTGAAACCATTTTGCCGACTTTTGCCGGACCAAAGGGTACCGAAGCCTCGAGTTCCGCAGTGAGCTTGGTGTTTTTGTTCACCGGGCCGAAGCCGGTCGCCGCGGCTAGCTTAGCCTGAACTTCGGGTGAAACCAGGTAACGAATGAAGCTTTGCGCCAGGTCCGGAACATCGCTATTGACCACGGGACAGGTCGCCGCCATCAATGCAACGGCTCCCTCTTTCGGATAAACGAATCCTGCCGGATAACCGGTATCGGCCAGCGCCTTGGCGCGGCTGCTTCCCCAGACGGCCAAAGCCACGTCACCGCTCTGGAACATTTCCGACAATTTACCGGAAGACGGTTCGTAGGTGAGTACATTGGGGCCGATGCGATCGATCATGGCCTCGAAACCGGGATCGATATCACCTTCACCGCCCCCGTTCAATTTTGCCTGCATGACCAGGGCCAGCAATCCGTAACCGTTCGTAATCGGTGGTACGACGACCTTGCCTTTGTACTTGCTGTCCTCGAGATCGCGCCAACTGGTCGGCGCGGGCCAACCGTTGGCTTCGAATATCTTCTTGCTATAGGTCAGGCCGGTGGCGATAAAACCGAAACCCACCGCGCGGCCTTCGCCGAACTTTGCATTATCATAGACTTCGGTGATCGAACCTTTCTGCTCTATCTTGTCGCAAAAACCCAGTGCCAGCGCCTGTTCCATCGGACCGTCATCGATGAATGCGACGTCGATTTCCTGATTGCTTCTTTGCGCTTGCAGCTTGGCAAGGGTGGTGGTGGAGTTGCCAGGGATGTAGACGACTTTCGCATCGTTGTCTTGCTCCCATTGAGGCAAGACCTTTTCCTTCAGCAGGGTTTCGGTAGAGCCACCGTAACCGGCGAGGTAAAGGGTGCGCTCCGCCTGGGCCGAACCCGTAACGAGGGCTGCCGATAAAACAGCCATTTTAATAACGTGGTACTTATTCATTGAATCTTTCCTCCAGTATTTGTTTGGGCAATTATCTTCACCGGAGCAATATATCAACCCGAGTTCTTAAAAAATAATACTTTATTTTTCGAGGTTGATAACTAAATGTTATGTTTTAAACTATTTCTGCGACGGTAAACCGCTGAAGATCCTGCCGGATCATATCCACGAATTGTTCCATCAGGCGGGATTTTGGGCGATTCTCGGGAAAGATGACGTAGTACTTAAAGGCGATGGGCGGGTTGAAGGGCCTGACTAAAATCCCTCTTTGCGAATAACAATCGGCGGTGACGGGGTCGATAATGCCGATACCGGCGCCCGCGACGACGAAATCCGCGACCGTGGCGCTCAGCTGGGTATCGATCTGGACTTTTCTTTTTACGCCCTTCTCTTCGAAAAACCCGTCGAGATCGCTGTAGGTCAGTTGCGAATTCCCGGAGCCGATGCAGGTTTCCCCATTGAAATCCGTTGCCTCTATCCGCTCTTTCGAAGCCAGGGCATGCCCCCGCGGCAAGATGCAAACGAGATTGACCTGTAGCAGCAGTTCAGCTTCCACGCCGTCGCCGAAATCGATGGATTCACAAAATCCGACATCCACTCGCTGTGCCGCCACCATTTCGCTGACTTTCTGCGAATTTCTGATGTTCAGCGATAGCGATATTTCCGGTTTACCTTCGGCAAATTGGCTAATAAATTTGGGCAGGTAGCCTAGCCCAAGTGCCGGTAAAGCAGCGATGGACAGGCTGCCGCTGCGAAAATCCCGGATTTCCCGGGCAGCCAGATTAATTTTGTTAAGCCCGGCGAACGAACGCTCGACTTCTTCATAAAAGGCGTGGGCCTCGGGCGTCGGGTGCAAACGCTTCTTGATTCTTTGAAACAGGGGAAATGCCACCGAGCTTTCGAGATCGTTGATCAGCCTGGTAACAGCGGGCTGCGAAACGAATAGTAATTCCGAGGCCCGCGTGATCGATCGGGTCATCATCACCGCGCGAAATGCTTCGAGCTGACGTAGATTTATATTCCTCATGGCTCAAAACTGGCATAACTCGGGCAATCGATCAACTTATAAATCAGATGAACAGCGATGACCGGATCCCGCCCGGAAACATCACTGGATATGGTTACTATCCCGTGCCTAATATGGTTCTTAACTCAGGCGATGCTTATTGCAGCACTGAAAATATCCGATGGTGCCAGGGGCGAATTCGAACTATCGACACAAACTCACTAAGCGCGGACACTCAAATTGGCGGATTGAGCTTCCGTTATGGGTCGTTTTTACCGCACACCGAAAAACTCCCAGCGTCCGCTTTTTCGGATACAAAAGTTGCCTCGTCAGAAAAATTCGTGGGTCGTTATCGGCACGGGCAACGCTCCAAGTGCATGATATAAGGCGATTTCAGCGGCTTTATAGGCCCGAAAACCGTAAGATTTTCTGGTAGTCAGTTTTGCCTTGGTGTTAAAGCCCTCGACAATGCCACTGGAAAACTGCTTTTTTGCCCGAAACCAGTTCAGCAACAAAGGGCGATGACGCCTCAGCATCTTCGCCACTTTCTTCATCGGTTCAATTTTCGATCGCATCGTTTTCGTGCACCACTTGTCGAGTAACTCTCCTGCCCAGTAGGGCGAAACGTATTGCCAGAATAACTGGAATTCTTCTTTCAGAAGATAACTCCTGATTGATCTCAAATTGTACTGCAGCAGCTCTGACAATTTGGTCTCCTGATGTTGTGTCAGGTTTTCAGGTCGCTTCAGTAATAACCAGCGTGACTTGGTCAGTACCGGCTC
>JAAEPH010000304.1 GCA_024232855.1 Gammaproteobacteria bacterium | reverse complement strand
GATGTCCATAGCACCTTCCAGCCTGCTCATATTATCCGCTGGCTGATTTACGGCTGTTGATGAAAAATACACATGACCATTTTTGCATGTGTCGCTTCCGCCTGGTATATTTTCTCTTGTAACTCCTGGTGCGTTGCACATGGGACACTGTCCAAATATATTACTCATTTTATCCACCTTTCAAAATTGCTGCAAAAAATCCTGTCAGAACTGCAATTGCTATTGCAATTATCAAATAATCTATGAATCGCTCCATATTCATTTTTCTTGCTCCTCAAAATGGAATATCATCATCAAACTCATCCTCAAAAGGCCGACTAGCTGGCGCTGACTGAGGCTGCTGTTGAGCAGGCTGCTGGGGCTGCTGTTGAGCAGGCTGCTGAGGCTGCCCTCCACCATAAAACACCTTAGTGTTGCCGAGTATCGGAGTTTTTACGCCCGCATTTCTTTCTTCCTTCGTTACCGACTGGGTAATAAATCCATTGTTGCCATATTGATCTTGTTGATCTGTGTCAATAAAAGTGGTTAAGTCCAGGTATGTCCCTTTCTC
>JAAEPH010000303.1 GCA_024232855.1 Gammaproteobacteria bacterium | reverse complement strand
TATACCTCGGCATCGCGCTGCTCATCGCGTCTGGTGCCGACTTCCTGTTCTGGTACCTGGTGTTGCCTCGTATTCTCGGAAATCCCGTTTTGCTCCTCTATACCCTAATTCAGCACGTCGACATGGAAGAGGACCAACTCGATCTGAGACGCTCAACACGCTCTTTCCGTACCAACGCTTTCAGTCGCTTTCTGTATATGAACATGAACTACCACATTGAACATCACATGTATCCGACGGTACCCTTTCATGCCTTGCCCGCACTGGGTGAGGCCGTCAGGGATCAGTTGCCTGAACCTGACCCCGGGTTTTTTCTTAGCAACTGCCTTGTACTGAAAACGGTCATTTCGCGCGGCCTCGGCCAGTTACCGATGAGCAACCGGGGTAAATCCATCACGACCGACGAATTGTTCGAGGAGAAAGAGTATGAGCCTACCCGATTCTGACTGGCGACGCGTTGGTCCTGCCGTCGAACTCGCCGAAGAAGACGTCATGCCGTTCGAGTTCAACGGCGGCGAGTACGCAATCTATCACACGACCGACGGTTTCTTCGCCAGTGCCGGCATGTGTACCCACGAATCAGAACCACTCGCCGATGGTATCGTTATCGGCAATGTGATCGAGTGTCCGCTGCACCAGGGCCGTTTCGATGTACGCACCGGCAAAGCACTCAGTGCCCCGGTTTGTGTTGATCTGAAAACCTTCCCGGTGCAAGTCCACGCCGGCGACATCTACATCCGGATACCCGATATTGTTTCCGCCAGTTAAAATCTGTTCGTGATCAGAATTCAGAACTGATAGTATCGACGGATTCCGGGTAGAGTCCCGGCATACCCCGCTTGACCGGACGGGTGACCGTTTTTCGGGATAAATCTTCACGGGCCGATATGGTTCTACGAGCTGAAATAGGGAGCGCGCGATGCGGGAAAAAGTAATGGGGCCGGTTTTTGTTTTTCTACTGGCGCTAAGCCTGGTTGCCTGCGAAAAAAAACGACCCGGGATATTGAGTGAGCCCGGTGTTACCCGACTGAACGGGGAGCAGGCCAAAGCACATATTTCCGGTAACACTGAAAGTTGGCGGGAAGGCACCGGATACTATAATCCCAATGGGGAGATGGAGGCCATATGGCGCAAAGTCAAATCCAGAGGGACATGGTGGGTATCGGCTGACGGTACCGTATGTATCCAGATCAGGTACTGGAAAAAACCAGGTTGCCACTTCTAC
>JAAEPH010000302.1 GCA_024232855.1 Gammaproteobacteria bacterium | reverse complement strand
GCTCCTGCCTCCACCGCATTCGTGCTTCCTTGCACATCATCGCGCAGGGCTTTGGATTCACAAGGGATTTTCTGAAGGAGCGGAATAACAGTGCGTAACCCGCCTGAAGAACTACCTTGTGGATTCAAAGAACAAGCGAGGCCCCGTCATCCTGGTGAGATATGCGGTCTAGTCGGTTAGACTCCATCTCTATCACACCCGGCCAACCGCCCTGAAGGGGGATCAAAATGCGCAAGACGCGAAAGGAATACACCGACGCCAACCGCATCGCCTGGGATGAAGCGGCGCCGCGGCACGCCACGCACAACAACGAGGCGCTGTTTGCGGCGGTTGTGGATCCCGGTTACGTGAGCTTCAAGGGTGATATCCTGCACGCTCTTCGGCAGGTTGGTGTCGCCGGCAAACATATCATCCAGCTGGGTTGCAATAACGGTTGCGAAACCCTGTCACTGCGAAACCTGGGCGCAACACGCTGTGTCGGCGTCGATGCCTCCGCCGAGTTTCTCGCCCACGGCCGTGAATTGATTCGCCTGGCCGGCGCCGAAGACCAGGTCGAACTGGTCGAATCCGACGTTTACGAATTGCCGGCGGAATTCAACGGCGCGTTCGATATGGTGCTGGTGACCATCGGCGTGCTCAGCTGGATGCCCGACCTGAAGGTCTTTTTCGAAGTGGTTCGAGGCTTGCTCAAACCGGGCGGACAGCTGGTGATGGAAGAAATGCACCCGGTGCTGTTCATGTACGAAGAGAATGCCGAAACCGGCGTGTCGTCGGTTCAGTACTCCTATTTCGGCAAGCATATCTGGGAAGAAACCGACGGCCTCGACTACTACGGGCACGAGGTTTACGACGGCCTGCCCAACTACAGCTTCATGTATCGCCTCGACGAAATCCTGATGGCCGGGATCGATGCCGGTCTCGGGCTGCAGCGTTTCACCGAGCTGGACTACGACATTTCCAACTTATGCTCCGATCTCGAGCAAAGCCCGACCAGGCCGCCGCTCGGCTTTGTCATGGTCATGAGTTGCGAATAGGCTTGCCGCGGTCTGCGCCGAATTCGGCCCACAGTGGCTGGTGGTCTGAACCCGCCGCAGCCTCGTCGATCCGGCAGGCGCGGGCGTGCGCCGCCAGCTCATTGCTGATCAGGCAATAGTCGAGCAGGGTGCATTCCCCGGCGCCGCGGGATGTCGGGTCGATAATCCCGGTGAAATGTCGTCGGAGTTAAACCGTGCGCTGCGAGCCGGCAGACCCGCGGTGATTCACGTCAAGGTCCACCCGGATGCGCTCAGCGCATTGTGCAAGGACTTGTTCCGTAAGCGTTGATGGTGTGATTTCGGGGCTTTCCCGCGGCCGCTGACGGTGAAGGCACTTGTCCCGCTGCGGGCCCCGGAGAGGCGCTGCGGGCGCAATTTATCCTGCTATAATCAGCTGGAATTTCGGAAATAAATCAAGGATTTACCCATGGGCGATATCTATGCCGCTCCAGAGTCCGGCGTCGTACAAATCAATCGCGGCGAATCCGCTGGCGGTAATGTCGACGATGCCATCGCGGGCAATATCGAAGTCAACATGCTTGAGACGCTGGGCGACGCCTGGCGCGGCCTCAAGGGATTCAAGCTCAAGTGCCTGATCGCATCGTTGATCTGGTTCGTGGCTTACGTGGTGGTGTCGATGGTCAGCTACCCGGTAACCCGGGGTATCATGCTGATGGGCGCCGACGCCATGAGCGCATCGATTATCTCGGTAATAGTTCAATCCGCGGTAGTCGCCGCGGTGATGCCGATGTGGGTTGGTATTTGCATCATGGGTATACGTCACTCGCAGGGTAAATCGGTATCGTCGGGCTGCATTTTTGAATATTTTCACCGCATACCGGGTGCGATACTCTGGTATTTCCTGATGTCGTTCCTGATAATGCTCGGTTATCTGCTGTTGATTGTTCCGGGTATTTATCTTTCCTTCGCCTACATGTTTTCATTAACCCTGATGATCGAAAAGAACATGAGTGCATGGCAGGCACTTGAAGTATCGCGCAAGGCGGTAACCCGCATCTGGTTTCGCGCCACCGGATTTCTGCTGTTGATCGCGTTGCTGGTTATCCTGGGTACCATCGTTCTCGTCATCCCGCTCATCTGGATTTTACCCTGGGTGACGTTGGCTTTCGCGATGCTTTACTTCAAGTTGTTTGGCGCCGAGGCGGAAACGCTCGCAGACTAGGACAGTTTTTTGCTCGATACCCGTTACCGCGTTGAAATTCCCGGAGGCATTCATCTCGAGGCCCAGGTCGTCGGGCCCATCCCGCGGGCCTTTGCCTATGCCATCGACCTGATCATTCGCGGCATTATTATCGTGGCGCTGTGGTTTGCCTCGATTCCGCTGGGGCTCTCCGGTATGGGCGGCGGCGTTTTCCTCATATTTCTGTTTGTCATCGAGTGGTTGTACCCGGTGTTATTCGAGGTTTTTGCGCGCGGGCAGACGCCGGGCAAGAAAATGTTCGGGATCTCGGTGATCAACGATGACCTGAGCCCGGTAACCCTCGGCACCTCGCTGGTCAGGAACCTGTTGCGCACGGTCGATTTTCTGCCCCTGTTTTACCTCGTCGGGCTGGTGGCGATGTTATCCAACCGGCGCTTTCAGCGGCTCGGAGACATGGCCGCCGGCACGCTGGTGATCAGCGTTCGCGAAGCGGCACGGCCCGCGGCGATGGAGGAAGTTCAGCCGCTGGCGCCGTCGACGCCGCTATCGCGCGCCGATCAGACCTCGATCATCAATTTTCTGCAACGCAGCCCGCAGTTGTCACGGCCGCGGCAGCAGGAACTGGCCGCAATTCTCGAAGGTGTCACCCATGAAAAGGGCGATAACGGCATCGAGTATCTGCATCGTATCGGCGCCTGGTTTCTGGGGGTGCGATGAAACAGCACGAATTTGAAGCGCAGCACGAGGCACTGTGGCAGCGCATCGATGCGGCGCTGGAAAAACCGTCGCAGGGCGACAACAGCAAGTTCCTGGCCGAGCAGTACCTGCACCTTTGCCAGCAACTGGCTATCGCCAAGGAGCGCATGTACGACGGTGCGTTGCTTGCGCGGCTCAACAAGCTCGCGCTCGAGCTTTATCGCGAGCTGTACCGCTATCGCTCGGAAACACGGCTCAATTTTTACGCGTTTTACAAGCGCGACTTTCCACTCGCGATTTATCGGCATCGTTTTTATATCCTGCTCGCCTTTCTGGTGATGGTATTGCCGGGCCTGGTTGCCGGCGCCTGGACATACCTCGATGAAGACTCGATCTACAGTGTTGTCGATGGCTCCCAGGTCAGGCAGGTGGAGCGCATGTACGACCCGCAAGCGGACAAGCTTGGTCGTGAACGCGAGTCCGAGACCGACATTCTCATGTTCGGTTTCTACATCAAGAACAACATCAGTGTCGCCTTTCGCTGCTTTGCCGGCGGCCTGTTGCTCGGTATCGGCACGCTGCTGGTGCTGTTTTTCAACGGAATGTTCATGGGTAGTATCGCCGGGCATTTAACTCGGCTCGATTATGTCGACACCTTTTACCCGTTTGTCGCCGGGCATGGTTCCTTCGAGTTGACCGCGATCGTATTCAGCGGCGCCGCGGGCCTGCGCCTGGGCTACGCCATACTCAATCCCGGCCAGTCGAGCCGGCTCGATTCGTTGCGCCAGGCCGGGCGCGACGTGGTTCCGATGCTGTATGGCATCGTTCTGATGCTGGTTATCGCCGCCTTCCTCGAAGCTTTCTGGTCGTCGAACGGCACCCTGCCGATCGCGGTCAAGTACGCGGTGGCCGCCGTGTTGTGGGGTCTGGTCTTGCTTTACTCGTTTTCAGGGCGTCGCCATGGATCTCGATAAGCTGCAGGTCAATGCCTGTATCCGTTCGGGCTGGCAGGCGCTCGACCTGGGTTTTCTGATGGCGCGTGCCTGGTGGCGCTTGTTGTGCATAGCCGGCCTGGTGCCGATGTTACCGCTTGCGATTGTGTTACTGGCGATATTCTTCGACAGCCCGTTCTGGGCTTTACTGGTGCTGTGGTGGCTAAAGCCTTTCTGGGAAAGGCTGCCCCTGTTTATCGCCAGTCGCATGCTGTTCGATGAAGCACCCGGAATCTGGTCCAGTATGAAATCGCTGCCGCTGAAAGACATTCTGCCCTGGCTGTTTTGGCGCCGTTTCTCGCCGCAGCGCGCCTTCGACAATCCGGTCACGGTGCTCGAAGGGCTCAAGGGCGCTGCGCGTCGCCAACGCCTGAGGGTGCTGCATGGCAAGTACAGCGACGTTGCGCTGTCCAACCAGTTCGTCTGTTTCCTGTGCGAGCTGTTGCTTGCCTTCGGTCTCCTCGTGCTGTTTGATTTCTTTACACCGGATGTGCTCGGTATCCGCTTTTATGATACTTTCGGCGACCTGACCCTGGCAGGCGAGTGGCTGTTTTCGCTGGCCGCGATTATCGCCATGTCGCTGGTCATGCCGTTTCATACCATGGCCGGGTTTGCGCTTTACCTGAATCGCAGGATAGAGCTCGAAGCCTGGGATATCGAGATCAGCTTTCGCAACCTCGCCGAGCGCAAGCGCTCGCTACAAACGCCTGCGCGAATCCTGCCTGCCGTCGTTCTCGTCTTCGGCCTGTTCGGCGCGGGTGTTCCCGGAAGCGCGGAAGCGGTCATCGAGCACGATCGCGAATCGTCCGCCGAGTTGATCGAACAGATATTGCAGGGCAAGGATTTCGGTCAGGAAAGGGAAGTGCGCAAATGGCGTTTCAAGGATATGGATGAAGAAGCGGAGGAGGAGGAAAGTTTCCCTGAATGGATTATCGACTTTTTCGAGTGGTTGGAAGGCAGTCAAGGCTGGTGGCAGGGCCTTTCCGGTATCGCCGTCTGGGTCAAGATCCTGTTGGTGGTGCTGTTTGCCGGGTTGCTGTTATACCTGCTCAGGCGCTATCGCGGACCGCTGTCGCGGCTGATCCGGGAGCGGCCCAAAGAGACCGCGCCGGAGGTCCTGTTCGGCCTCGATGTCACCCCCGAGAGCCTGCCGCCCGATGTGCCGCAGCAGGCCATTCGCCTGTGGGGAGAGGGCGCCTGCCGGGAAGCCCTGAGCCTGCTTTATCGCGCGTCGCTGTCGCGCCTGATCGAACGCTATGAACTCGCCTTCCGCGCCAGTCATACCGAGGCCGAGTGCGCCGCGCTGGTGAGAGCGCACGGGATCGAATCGCTGAGCGAATACTTCTGGCAACTGACCCAGACCTGGCGACGGCTGGCCTATGGACACCGGCTGCCGAGTGATGACGTCCTTCATAGCCTGTGCGACGGCTGGGCCCGGGAGTTATCCAGTGGCACGGAATAGAGTGTCGCTACTGATGGTGCTCGGGCTGGTTTTGCTGGCGCTGGGCGGCTGGGGCCTGTACATGAGCATCGAGGTTTACTACGAGACCGAGCATTCCGGCTGGAGCCGCGAGGCGCTGTACAACCCCTACCTGGCGGCGCAGACCTTCATGAACGAAAGCGGCATCGAGGTAACCGACATCGATACCCTGGTCAAACTCGACCAGCTCGATGGCTTGGGTACGCTCTTTTTCAGCGATGCCAACCAGGTGCGCACACCGCGCCAGTTGAAGCAGGTAACGGACTGGCTGGAAATTGGCGGCAACGTTATCTACAGCGCGGACTCGGTTTCCCACGATGACGATTTGCTGCTGCGCGAGTTTGACGTCGAGGTTGACTGGAGCGATACCGAGGACGATTCCGCGGCGGAGGACGAGGAAAAATCGCTTAGCGAAACCCTGCGTGAATACAATCGGCAGATCGAGGAAGGCAAGTCGCGCGAAGAGATTACGCGCGAATTCGGCAGAGCCGATGAAGCCCTGACGCACGTAAGATTCGACGATGACATCGGTGAAATCGAAGTTGCGTTTGACACATCCAGGGTTTTGCAACATGCCTCCTTCGACGATCCCGGCGACGATGATTTGAACCCGCCCTTCAGCTGGTCGAACTCCGAATACGGCATCCACATGATGCAGTTCGAGGTCGGCGACGGCTTGCTGACGATAGTATCCGATCCCGGCATCTGGACCTCCTATCACATCGATAAGCACGATCATGCCTACCTGCTGTGGCTGCTCAGCTCGGATGACGGCGGTTTCGCGATCCTGCGTTCAGTGCTGCATGATTCGATCTGGGTAGTGATGAAGCGTAACGCGAGCGAACTGCTGATCGCGGCGGGCCTGTTTATCGTCATGATGGTCTGGCGCCAGGGCTATCGCTTCGGGCGCATGCTGCCGCGCGATCTGTCACGGACGCGGGCCCTGGGCGAGCATTTTTCGTCGGTTTCACACTACCTGTGGCATCGGCGCCGCGCCGAGTACCTGCTGGCGCCGCTGCGCCAGGCGGTGCTGCGCCGCGCCAGCCTGACCCTGGGTGAATTTGCGCGCGCGGACCAGGCGCGCCAGTTCGAACTCATCGCCGAGCGTTGCGACCTCAATTCGGAGGCGATCGCAAGGGCCTTCAGCATCGACCAATTCAACGAAACCAGTTTTGTGCAAACCGTAAGACTTTTAAAACGTATCGAGCAATTACTATGAACGAATCAACTATTACCACCGCCGCGGCCATTAGCGTCTTGCGCCAACACATCAACGGCCGCCTGATCGGGCAGGCGCAGGTCGTCGACCAGGTATTGATCGCGCTGCTGGCCGGGGGGCATGTCCTTAACGAAGGCGTGCCGGGTCTCGGCAAGACCCTGCTGGTGCAGGCGCTGGCGGCCGGTATCGGCGGCAAATTCAAGCGCATCCAGTTTACCCCCGACCTGATGCCGGCAGATGTCACCGGACACGTCATGTTCGATATGTCGAAAAGCAAGTTCGTGCTCAAGCAGGGGCCGGTATTCACCAATTTACTGCTCGCCGACGAAATCAACCGGGCGCCCGCCAAGACCCAGGCGGCGTTGCTCGAGGTTATGCAGGAACACCAGGTGACCCTGGACGGCAAGTCGATGCCGGTGGGCAAGCCGTTCATGGTGCTGGCGACGCAAAATCCGATTGAGCAGGAGGGAACCTATGCGTTGCCGGAAGCGCAACTGGACCGATTCATTATCAAGATCAATATCGACTATCCAACGGCAGAGGACGAAGTGCTGATCGCGACGCGTTACGCGCTGCAATCGTTTACCGGCGAAGGTGAGCAGGCGCAGCAACTGGTCGACGTGCCTGCCGCGCAGCGGGATTGCGCCGCGATCGAGGTTGATGCAAGCGTTTCCGAGTACGCAATCAGGCTGGTGCGCGCCACGCGCGGCACGACGCTGTTACGCCACGGCGCCGGTCCACGTGCGAGCATCGCCCTGTTGCGCTGCGCCAGGGCCCAGGCATTGCTCAACGGCGTTGATTTCGTCACGCCCGATGACGTCAAGTCGATGGTACTGCCGGTATTGCGTCACCGCGTCATCCTCGCGCCGGAGGTCGAAATCGATGGACTCGGCGTTGACGAAGTGCTTGCCAACCTGCTGGACAAGGTAGACGCACCGCGCTCATGAGGCCATCGCGATTGCTTCTGCAGCTACTGTTGCTGGGTCTGTTGGCGGGCCTGCTTGCGGCGGTTGCAACCATCGCCAAGTGGCAGTGGAGCTTCGAACTCAAGCTGGTTTTCTGGAGTTGGCTCGGGCTCGTCGGCCTGTTCGCCCTGCTCGACGCTGGCGCCTTGCGCAGGCCCCGCTTTGACGCCAGCCGGTCACTGGAATCGCATCTCGCGCTCGGCGTGAGACAGCGGGTGGGCATTCGCATCAACAACCATGAAGCGCGCCGTCAGAAGTTGTGGTTGACCGATTTTCCGCCGTCGCAGCTGCAGATGGAAGGTTTGCCGCTGCAACTCGAAATTGACCCAGGTGCGCGGGTAGATCTGCGCTATACGGTTACGCCGCTGCGGCGCGGTCTCGCCGAATTCGGCAAGATCGGCTGCCGCGTCACCTCGGGCTGGGGCCTGTGGGAGAAAAATTACTATTACGGTGAGCCGCAGCAGAGCAAGATTTACCCCAACTACAAGCCCCTGTTCCGCTCCTCTTTCGTCGGTAGCGAGCAACTCTACGTCGATCTCGGCCTGCAGTTGCGCCAGCATCGCGGCGAGGGCACCGATTTCCATCAACTGCGCGATTTTCGCATCGGTGATTCGCTGCGCCAGGTCGACTGGCGCGCGACGGCGCGCTTCCGCAAGCCGATATCGCGGGAGTACCAGGAAGAACGCGACCAGCAGGTTGTATTCCTGCTCGATTGCGGACGCCGCATGCGCGCCCAGGACGGCGAGATCAGTCATTTCGATCATGCGCTAAACGCCTTGCTGATTTCGGCTTTTGTCGCCCTGCGCCAGGGGGACAGTGTCGGCCTGCTCAGTTTTGCCGGACAATCTCGCTGGGTGGCGCCGATCAAGGGTCGCTTCCAGATCAGCCGCCTGCTCGACCAGATTTACGACCTGGACAGTTCCGCGGTGACCAGTGACTACCTCGATGTCGCCCGTCAATTGATGACGCGACAACCGCGGCGCTCGCTGATCGTACTGATATCGTCGCTGGAACCGCAGGATAGCGAAGACCTGGCGAAGGCAGCGAAGCTGTTGTCGCAACACCACCTGGTGATGGTGGCGTCGATGCGCCAGCAGGTGCTGAGCGATACTCTCGCGAGCGAAGTGGTTTCGATTGACGATGCCCTGAAATACTGCGGCGTCAGTCGCCACCTGCAACAACAGGCCGCCATGTACGCGCAGCTGCGCAGCGACAATATCATCGTCGCCGACACGCCGCCGGCGCTCATGCATTCGACACTGATTACCGAGTACATGGCCCTCAAGCGCAGCGGGATTTTCTGACCCGATTGATGGAGGTCAAGTGTGGCCGCGGCGGCCTGTTTTATATTTGGTCGATCTGGAATACCAGCCGGAGGATATCCGCAAATGGCAAACCCCGATGTTTGATTCGTTAAAGCACTGGTTTGATTCACTGAAACAGGAAAGTCTGCTGTTCGAGCACGCCGACGATGAAATCCTGCACGGCGCGCTGGCATCGGTGCTGTACCACGTGATCAGCGCGGACGAACACGTTGATGCGCGCAAAAAACGTGAATTCGATCGTATCCTCAAGCAGGAGTTCGATCTTGACGATACGCAGGTCGAGCATCTCTACCGCGCGGCGAAGGCGAGCACGGCGGATGTCCGTGGCGACCTGCACACCATCAACTTCCACCTGAAACACAACCCGGCGGTACGCATGACCTTCATGCGAAAGTTACTGCAACTGATCGATATCGAAGGCGTTTACCCGCAGGAAATGGATATTTTTTTCGAGGCGCTGCACGAAGTGTTCCCCGAAGTGAAAGATATCGGCAGGAACGAAGATCTGTAGAACCCTCGACCCGTTCCACTACTGCCAAAAGCTTCCCGGGGCCACCTCAGGGGAGTGCTCAAATTTGCTTAAGTCCCTTGCCCTGCGAATTTCGCCACCCAGGCAGGACAGTGTCATTCAGTAAGCGGGTGAATAGTGCAATATTGATAAGTGGAGGGGCATGGAATTGGAGGTTGAGGTCGGAATCGAGTCGCCCTACGCGGCTTTTCAGACTGTCGACCTCAGCCTGTTTCCATGTTTAACCAGTAGCTTGTATGAGCAAGGAGATTCCGTCAATTTAGCCAAAGAGCGCATTTTTATCAGGGCATTCGGAAATCCCGGTGATCCCTCACCGGTCCCGCTGCATCTCCGCTGTTTCATTCGGGCTGAACATATGAGGGTTGAACATATGCCAGGAAACGTGTTCCGTTATTGTCAAGGCTTTCCGGGGTGTTCCAAAGCGTAACGTTAACTATATAAAGTGGATCGGGTTTTGCCTGGTAGCTGGCTACAGACCGCTCCGCTGTATCCCTCGGGGCAAGCATGCGCTCGAAACTCGCACTAATTTCGTCGGCATTTACCTGCATGCCATACCCTGGAGAAACAGGGCTAAAACGAATGTAATTACCGCCGGGACAGCTCTTGTTGATGAATTTTCCAGATATTGTGAATACATCGGTTTTCTCCTCAATCTGTGTGATCGCGTTTTACCCATATTTGCAAGCAAATCGCCAACCAGGGTGTGCCAACTAAAATTAAAAAGGTGAT
>JAAEPH010000301.1 GCA_024232855.1 Gammaproteobacteria bacterium | reverse complement strand
CTCTGCGGCCTCGATGGCGTCGCCAGTAGATTCAACCGGCTCGGTCGCCTGAACTACCTCGTCGCGCGTAATCTCTTTGACCGGGCCCCATTCAGCTGCCGTCCCTGGCTGCTCCGGCTTGGGCGTTATCTGCGCAAAGGCCGGTGTCTCGATTTCCTCGGGCGCTACCCAGCCCAGATCTTCCTTGCTGGGTATCTCGGTGTCTGGTTTTGGCTGCTCCGGCTTGGGCGTTATCTCGGCTGCAGGGGCTGCTGGTGCGGCTTCCTCGGGGGCAACCCATCCCAGATCTTCCTCGGTCGGCAATTCCTCCCGCGCGGGTTTGTTGGCCTCGATCGCCGCCAGCAATTCGTTTTCGCTGGCATTGGGGAATTGCGATCGCAATTGCTTGAGGACGAAGGCATTGGCTTCCTGCTCGGCCTGCAGCGACTCGGAATCAAGCCCGAGCTCGGGCTGGGCCTGCTCGACTTCCTGCTCGAGTCCAAATTTTTCAGTAATGGATTCTTCATCGGGCCTGACTTCCGGCGTAGGAGGTGCCGCAGCCAGTGCCTCATCGATTGCAGTTTCGTTATCCTCAAGGCTATGTACCTCAAAATCAGGGGTGAGTTTCTGGTCAGCCACACGCTGCGCGGCATCGGCACCAGCCTGTTCTGCCGCCTGCCGGCGCATGGCCGCCTGCTTTTGGCTGCTGTAACCGGCGATGGTTTCGGCGAAACCCGGGCCGAGCTCTGCAGCTGCTTCCGCAGCAATTTCACCAGGTGAGAAATCCTCGCGGTGGCCAAAGGTGATTTCGCCGGCTTGCGCGCCCAGCTCGCCAAGGGCACCGGTGGTTGACTGCTGAATAACCTCGCCGGCGGATCTGGTCAGGACGGATGTCGCTGTCGGTTTCGCGCCGGCCAGCAATCGGCCGGCCAGGCCCATCGAGAAGGCATCCATTGCGGCGATCGGGATCCCGCGTATCAGGCCGCGCTCTTGGGCCCGGGCCTGCAGTTCCTCGTCTTGTGAGAATTGCATCCAGCTGGTCGGATCCGTGGCATCCATACCCGCTTCGCGCATCGTCTCGTCGACGGTGGCGCTGTATTCGATGAACAGGGATCCGACGCCAGTGGTACCGACCATCGCCGCGGTGGGACCGCCGGCCATACCGATACCAACCGTGGCAGCCATCGCCGGCGCGAATCGACCTGCAGAGGAAACGGTCAGGTAACCGAGCAGCTCGGGATCCGTCAGGATCATGCTCATGCCTTCGCCGAAAGTTTCGACCTCGTTGAGCCCCTGCATCTTCTGCATGAGATCGAGATCCGGGCCGTACTTTCCCGCTGTGCGCTCGAGCTCTTTTACCCTGGCACCGGTGCGCGATCGGTCTTCGTAATCCTCGTCGAGCATCAAGCCCTTTTGCTGGGCAATGGATTGCTTGGTGCGAGTGTATCCCTCCATGAACCAGTCACGGATGTTTTCAGGCAGGGATTGGTCTACAGGTGCCGCGTAGCCGGTGGATCCAGGCGCGAGCGGAACGTCGCTATCTCCCTGGCCCTCGAACTGTAGCTCGATTTTGCCGGGCTCAGTTGGCTGGACTTCCTGTTCGTCGTCCTCGAATTTGAGATCGATTAGCGCCATTTATCACTTCAACGCGTCAGCCGGTGGCTGCCAGTCAGGGGTTCCGAAGTGCTTACGGATCGTGTCGATGATGTCCTGCTCGCTGATGTCGGGATGTCCGATCAGTTGAGTGTTGAGTTCGTCGTACATTTGCACTGGATCCCGCGAAGCTGATCGCGTCAGCGGAGTTTTCAGCTTGATTGGTTTGCGCGCCGGCTCAGCACTCTCGGTCAGCATACCTCGGCCTCGGGCTCGGGTTCGGGCGGTGGTGCTTCGACCTTCTTTCGGCTCCTCCTCGTCGTCGTCGCCAGTGATCCAACCACCCAGACGCTTGAAAAATCCCGGGCCTTCTTCCTCGGGTTCGGGTTCGGGCGGCGGTGCTTCTTTCGGCAGGTCGCGCTGGTGCGCATCCGATACCTGCGTATTCCACCATTCATCCCAGCCCTGGACGTCGGGGTTGCGGATCGGGTTGCCGAACTCGTCTTTCGTGAAAGCCTGATCAGCCCACGATTTGCGCAGCTGGTCATAGGGAACCTGGTCGCCGGTAACGAGCGTGATCAGATTACCGGTTTTCGCAGTGCTGCTCGAGCTCGTAGGACGGTCTCTGCCGCTGGCAGCGAGCTCGCCATCGCGGTACACGTCTTCGCCGTAATTGACGCTGTAATCGCCTTTCTCGCGCCCGTGGGCGGCTTTCTCGCGCTGACCGACCAATTCGGATGCGTGGGTTTGCTCGCCTTTCTTGAGCTCCGACAGTCGCTTGTCGCGAATCAGCGTGAAATCGTTCTGGCGCGTTTCAGCTGATTGTTTCAGCCATTCCTGTCCGACGCCAGCCATCGCGCCGTAAGTCAGCATCCCCATTACACACCTCCCGGGGGTACACTACCGGTCGGTGGTGACGCCTGTCCCAATCCTTCTGGCCCGGTTGCCGCAGCGGCCGGGACGGTTCCAGTCTGAGGCGCACCACCTGCACCTTCGGCTTGCCGTACCTGCCCATCGACTTCCTGCATAACCGCCTGAACGTCCTGTTTCGACACTTCGGGGTGCGAGTCCGCGTACATCACCAGAATCGCCGGCAGTACTTCTTTCAGCTGCTCGGGCGTGACACCCTCGACCACTGCTGGCATACCATCTTTTTGCTTTGTCAGCGTGTCCTCGAGGAGCTTGGCAAACAGATCGGATCCGACCTCGGCAGCTGCTTCGGGCCCAATCGGCCCGTTGGTCTTTTCAACTTCCTGAATCGCGGTATTAACAGCGATCGCCATCGAGCGCGCGAATTTCTCCGGCCCGTTGGTCTGGAACATTTCGATCAGCTGGTCAAAGCGATCGCCGTAAACAACCTGAGTCGCCTGATCCTTGAGCGCCTGAATATCCTGCGCCCCGGGCTGGGGTTGTCCAGACCCGGCAGCCTCGCCACGTGGGGGAGTCCCAGCGCCTGGGAACGCGGCGGGAGGAGTGGCCATCGGGCCTGAACTCTGAGTATCTTCTGTGAGCATTCCGGGCATAGGTTAATCCTCCTCCTGCGATGGAAATCGTGGTTGCTCGAGCGAGAGTCGACCGGGGTACGCGGCCTGCCAGTCTTTGGCGTTTTTCTCCGCGATTTTTTCCGGGTACTCCATCTGCTCTTTTGCAATACCAGCCTGACCGTAACCCTGCATTCCGCCCATGATCAGATCCATTGTTTTTTCAGGGCTGAACAAGCGCTGCGTCCATGATTGCTCGCCGGGATTGGCTGGAGTGCCAACCGTACCAGCGTCGATCATGCCGCTAGCGGTATCAGCTGGTGGCGGTTGCGTTACCGCGCCAGTCTGGCCGCCGACCGTGCTGGATCCGATAGCGCCCGGGCCAGACTCGGTGAGCATTCCACCCCTGGATCCGGCCGCGTATCCACCAGGTGGTGCGCCACCGCCGGCCAGCGGAGTGCCCGGGATATTGCTGGGCGCTACTGATGACGAAGGCAGATTGCCCGGGGGAGCTATCGCAGTATGCCCAGCCGGGGTTGTCGGAACTGATGCCGAGCCTGCTGCGCCGGATCCGGAAACCGTGCTGGTACCGGCCGCGCCGGCGCTCGCCACGCTATAGGTATAGCCGCCGGCAGCCGCACCGGCCACCGTACCCAGTAGACTCGATGTGCTTTCCGAAAGCCCAATTTTGGGGCCGATCTCACGTATCACGGTCGAAACCACGTAGCTCGTAATGATCGACCCGATTATTGGTACTACTGCTGCACCCATTACACCACCTTTACAAAGTTGACGCCGATCGATTCGAGCCCGATCAATTGGCAAAGTTTCTGAAATCTCGAGCTATCTGACAGATCTGTGATCTGAACAAACCGCACGCCGCGAACCTCGGCCCACAACAGGAAATCCTTGAGTAGCCTGTCAGTACCGGCGCCGGCGTAGCTGAATAGATCCTGCGCGCAGCGGATCCCGAAATGGTTGTCCATAATGATGCCGACCAGCGCGCCGACGATCTTGCCCTTATGCTCAACCACCTTGGCGTAGCCGTCATCGAAACTCATGGCGACGACGAAATTGCGCTGAATCGTCGCCTCATTCACTTCGATACCTTTGAAGATCGATTCCGCGTGCACCTGGTGCATGATCGGCAGTATAAATTCGAGATCGTTGAATGTCGCATCACGTATCTCCATTCAGCACCCGGAGCATTTCATCCCACTGGTCTTTTTCCGTGCTCCAGACTGGGTGGGCATGGTCGAATACCCCGTCATCCGTAAAGGTAGTGTCGTTGACGCTGAACAACCGGTGGTTGCTGGTTTTCAGCGTGTAGAACATTTGCTCGGGATCGATCTTCACCGATGCCTCGGCATCTTTGGTGTATTTCCATTCGCCGTTCTCGAATACGAAATGCTCGTCGGTCAGGTGAACGCCGTGGAAATCGTACCAGTCGCGATCGCTGAGCCCGCTTCGAACCTCGAGCACCTTACCACCATTAACCATTTCGCCGACCTGAATATCCTCGACGCACTTCATCGTGCCGTTGGCCATCAGGAATTGAGTACCCTTGCCGAAACAGCCGGAGCCATCGCCGTAGCCGCCACCACCACCGCCGCCGTCGGTGCCGCCGCCGCCGTAGCCTCCCAGATCATCACCATATTTGTTGTGGACAAGAAAGCCAGCGGCGTAGTACGTGTTGTTGCCGGAAAGCAGCAGGTTATAAACCGGGGTTTCCGGGTCGAACGTGTGCACGTCGATCTGATCGAGCTCGGTGTAAACCCGGCCCAGAGTCTCGAGGAAATCGCCCTCGGCCAGCGTCTTAACCACCATGCCGTGCTCGGATTGTGTCTCGACCGGCGATAGCGATTTCCAGCCGTTGCTGGTCATAAATGGGTGTTCGTGGGTAACGAATGGCTTGCCATCGTTGAAGCTGTAGACCGACCGCGCGCCCAGATCCGGAACCTCGATATCGGTAACGATGTTCTTTTCGTGATTCATGCCCAGGACAGCCTCGCCTTTCTTGACGTCGGCGATTTGCTTGTCGCTGCCATCGGCCATGCGTACCATGGTGTCGCCAGTGAAGCAGCAGCTGGCATTGCTGGAATCAACTTGATTTATTTTTTCCCAGCGCCAATCTTTGTCATCCCACGTGTAATCCGCCCCGGGTTTCGGTGGCCGTACATCGTCGCTACTGATTGTGTTCAAGCCGGAGGCGGTACCATCAGTAGCACTGGTACCGCCGTCACTGGTACCAGTACCAGAGCTGAAACTGAACTCGACGCCGGCGGCGAGGATCAGCGCATTGACCTTACCGGTCGCCTCGCTCACCTTGTCGGAATTGGCGATGATGGTGCCAATCTCGGCCACCAGCTGTTGGTAAATGGATCCGTTGATGGTATCGAGGTTCTCGATAATCGCGTACTCGCGCGCCAGCTGCTCGAGGTTCATCGCGGCCTCGTTGTCGATCGCTTTCAGCTGGGCGTCCAGATCGGCCGACAATATCGCGAAGTTGTTGCGGTTCGCTTCGGCCGCGGCATTTGCCGCTGCCAGATTCTGGGCTTGCGAAAACTCCTGATTCGAGGCGTTTTCCGCTGCCTGATTCAGGCGCTGATTCTGCTGCGTGTTCGTCTGGTTGAACTGTCGAGTATCTTGCTCGAGGCCGGCCTGCAGGTTTTCCCGCTCGACCGATTGTTCAGCCAGGTAACGTGCCGCATCGTTGCTGTAGCCAAGGTTGCGAAACTCCATTTCGAGAAAGGCTGCCGCGTCCTGCTGGGCAATGGGAAGGGCGCGGTCAATCGCCGCGCCCTCGGCAGCACCGGCCGCCATACTGGTATTGAGCATCCCTCGGCGGTTCGCTGTCGTTTTCGCATTGGTGCGAGCCCGCTCGATATAGTCGCTGTCCTGTGACAGCAATCCGCTCAATCGGCCCTGTACGGTGGCATTCTCGCCAACCTCGCCAGTGACCGCCTCGTATGGCGTATACTCCCCGATCGCCGCCGCGTCGATATCGGTGGGCGGCTGTAGCGTCTCCACACCGGATTTGTACGTTTCCGCGACCGCGACACCGGGCTGCGACACGAACTGGTCCGGGTCGATCGTCGTATCCAGATCGGGAATGCCTTCTCGAATATCAGCCATATTAGTCCTCGCTGGGAGTTTCCTCTTGCTGGCCGTTCCCTTCATCGGCCGGGGTTTGTGGCGGCTCCGGTATCGGAGGTGGTGGTTCGCCATTTTCCATCATCGCCTGGAGATTGGCGCATTTGATCAACAGCTCGGCATGAGCCATCGACTCATTGCCCTGGATGTTGACGCGGTTCAGGAAAATCTGCATGTTCTTTACGTCTTGCAAGTTAAATGGATTTTGCATTTGTAAACTCCTCAGTTACGGTTGAAAAAACGACATTAGTAAGGATCATCCTGTAATCCATAAACATGACCAAACCCTAGCTGGCAGGTAAACATTTTCACTTGTTGCTCCGGGTT
>JAAEPH010000300.1 GCA_024232855.1 Gammaproteobacteria bacterium | reverse complement strand
GAATGAAGTAATAAGCTGGGTTGGCGGAGGCGCGGGTATCTTCATCGGTGCTGATGACTTGGATGAGGACAACACCACCCGAATTGTTATGCTTCTTACCAGAGGAATAGCACCTGCTGCCGCAGATGTAGTCACAGGAGCAACAAACAGCGCAAGTAACACGGTCTCTTCCACCGAAAAATTATCCTCCGCTGCAAACTTTATCGGCATGTACACAGGCGGAAAGCGGCTCGCAGAACAGGGCATAGGCCTCTTACCCGATGAAATGATATACGGTGACACCGTTACCGCACTTAATGGCGAAACCCCTGAAGTGCCGCTGGACGTCAGACTTACTGTTAACATTGTGTGTAACGATGGGGATAGCCCGAATGTATTTCTTGCGGAAAAGGACCCACTATTGACCGCTCCGAACTACAGTAAATACACCGGAACCGCCCAGAGTAGTGGTGCCGGAGTTGTAATTGTAGACAGCGCGATCGACGATGACGAACCGCAAACTGGATATGTAGCGGTGCTTCATACAGGCTATACCGTAGAGACATATTATGAGTATGTTTCTTGGGAAGGGTCCACATTCACTCTAGCCGGGACGATAGACGCCGACATTGTTGCCGGCGATCCGGCTCTTATCGCGCTCTTCTACGAAGCCGCAGGTGGAACGGGCGCCGCTCAGAGCGCACCCCGCCGCTGTGTTTGCCGGGGCAATACTCGCGG